>JAUNIY010000078.1 GCA_030523305.1 Eubacteriales bacterium | reverse complement strand
CGAACGACATGATCTTCCTCAATGGCGAAGTCGAGTTTGCAGGCATGATCGTCGAGCGTTTCGCAGGCTATCATCGTCAGTCCTACGGCGGCTGCAAGGTTGGCGTGGGCGACGTCCTGATCGGCGCAACCCAGCTGGCCGTTGAGATGGCAGGCTGTGCAAAGGCTTCCCATGTCAAGGACAAGATCATTGAAATGATCCACCTGAACGAGACGCTGTATGCATGTGGTATCGCCTGCTCGTCGCAGGGCAGCAAGACTAAATCCGGTAACTACCTGATTGACCTGCTGCTGGCAAACGTCTGCAAGCAGAATGTCACCCGTTTTCCGTATGACATTGCGCGTCTGGCGCAGGATCTGGCAGGCGGCTTGATGGTAACCCAGCCGTCCGAGGCGGATTACCGCAACCCGGAGACGCATGACTACATCGAGAAGTATCTCAAGGGCGTTGCATCCGTTCCGACGGAGGATCGTATGCGCGTGCTGCGCCTGATTGAGAATATGACGATGGGTACCGCGGCAGTCGGCTATCTGCCGGAGTCCATGCACGGCGCAGGCTCGCCGCAGGCACAGCGCATCATGATTTCCCGTCAGGGTAATCTGGCGATGAAGAAGCAGCTGGCGAAGGCGATTGCTCGCATCGACTGATTCGTAGAAAGGAAACGCCGCATGAAAAAGGTTCGTATTGGTTTGGTGGGCCTTGGCCCGCTGGGCAAGGTTCATGCACAGAATCTGATGTACCGCATCCCGAACGCGGAGCTGGCAGCTGTCTGCACACGTACGCAATCCAAGCTGGATGACGTGCGCCGTGATTGGGAAACGCCGGAAACATACACAGATTATACGCAGATGCTGGAACAAGCTGATTTGGATGCCGTAGCGATCATCTCGCCCACCAATGTACATTTGGAGCATGTCCGTTTGGCAGTAGAAAAGGGCTTGCATGTATTCATTGAAAAGCCCACCGGAATGGACGCCGCAGAATGCGCAGAGATTGAACGCTTGGCACAGGCCGGCGGCAAAGTGTTTGCAGTAGGCTTTATGCGTCGGTTTGACGCTTCCTATGCGGATGCAAAACGCCGCATCGAAGCAGGGGAAATCGGAAAGCCGATCTTCTTCCGCGGCTACAGCCTTGACCCGGTCTGGCAGGGTGAAGCGCAGGTAGCGCGCGCAGAAGCAAATGGCAAATGGTTTCTTGATATGGGCGTGCACGATTATGATTTGGCGCGCTGGTTGCTGGGAACGGAGGCAAAAGAGACGTATGCCTGCGGGGATGCATATGTGTTCTCGGATTTTGCCAAAAACCACGATGTAGACAACGGTTTTTCGCTGGTAAAGTTTGAAAATAACGCAGCGGCATTCTTTTATTGCGGCAGGACGGCTCCGCATGGTTCGCATGTCGAAAGCGAAGTGATCGGTACAAAGGGAACGTTACGCATCTGTGAATCGCCGCGCCGTGCGCGCGTAACGCAGTTTACAAATGCAGGCGAGGTGCACGAGTGCATCGACCATTACCTTGATCGATGGGGCGAGGCATATTATGAGGAGCTGCAGCAGTTTGTCAACGAAGTGCAGGCGGGCGCGCAGACAGTCAGCGCAACAGCAGCGGACTGCACCCGCGCAGTCGGCATGGCGGAGATGATTCTGTCAGCATACGAAAAACAGCTGGAAAACGAAATGTAAAGCAGAGGAGCCCGTCCATGCACAAACGCACGGGCGGGCTTTCTTTGTAAAAGAAACAAATATGAGGAGGAAACTATGGATAAGCAGCAGAAAATGCAGCAGCTGCGGGAATTTGCAGCTGAAATCCGTTTGGAGACCTTAAAGGTGATCGGCTCCCGTGGCTTTGGCCATGTTGGCGGCTCGATGTCGATGGCGGATGCCATGGCGGTGCTGTACGGCGAAGTCATGAACATTGATCCGAAGAACCCGCGCTGGGAGGATCGCGATTGGTTCGTCCTGTCCAAGGGACATGGCGGTCCGGTTATGTACGCAACGCTGGGCCTGAAAGGCTACTACCCGATGGAAAGCGCATACACGCTGAACCAGCCGCGCACGGATTTCCCGTCCCATACGGACCGCAACAAGACCATCGGCGTCGATCTGACCACCGGTTCCCTGGGCCAGGGCATGAGCGAGGCGGTCGGCGCAGCGCTGGGAAATAAAATTCAGGGCAGAAAGAGCCACGTGTTTGTTGCCGTTGGCGACGGCGAGTGCGATGAAGGGCAAATTTGGGAAGCAGCACAGTTCGCAGCACATTACAAGCTGGGCAACCTGATTTGTCTGGTAGACGACAACAAGCGTCAGCTCGATGGTGCGGTTGCTGACGTCATGAGCCATGGCAAGGGCATTGGAGCAAAGTTTGATGCATTCGGTTGGAATGTCATCAATGTCGTCGATGGCAATGATGTAGAAGAAATCTATGATGCAATCCAGGTAGCATACACCGTTACCAATCAGCCGACCGCTCTGATCCTGAATACCAAGAAGGGCAAAGGTGCAACCTTTGCAGAGCCATCCGGCGCGCATTCGTCTCAGCCGTCGCAGGAGCAGTGGGACGAGGCAATCGCGGCAGCAGAAGCTGCACTGGCAGAAATCCGTGGAAAGTAAGGAGGGGAACAACAATGAGCGTTACACTGATTGGAAAGCATGAGACTGACAGCCGCGCAAACCGTGACGGCTATGTATCCGCAATGCGGGAAATGATGGCAGAGAGCGACAAGCTGGTACATATTGATTGTGACCTGATGGGCTGCATCAACACCGGCAAGCTTCTCAAGGAGTTCCCGAACCAGACCTTTAACGCAGGCATTGCAGAGCAGAATGCAATGGGCGTTGCAGCCGGTATGGCAGCAACCGGCCTGACTGTATTTGCCCATTCCTTCGGCTGTTTTGCAGCACGCCGGATGTTCGACCAGGCGTTCCTGTCCGCAGGCTATTCCGAACTGCCGGTCCATGTGATCGGCTCTGACCCTGGCGTTTGCGCTGCCTTCAACGGCGCAACCCATATGCCGTTTGAGGATTGCGCACTGTACATGACCATCCCGAACGCGGTTGTCATTGATTCGTGCGACTATGCACAGACCTATGCGCTGACCAAGAAACTGGCAGCGAGCAGCAACCCGTCCTATATGCGTCTGATCCGCAAGGGTTTCACCACGGTTTACGCAGACGGTTCCGATTTTGAGATCGGCAAGGGCGTTACGCTGCGCGACGGCACCGACGTTACGATCATCGCTTCCGGTATCCTGGTAGACGAAGCACTCAAGGCAGAAGAGCAGTTGGCAGCAAAGGGCATTTCCGCACGTGTCATCGATATGCACACCTGGAAGCCGTTGGATGAGGAACTGGTTGTCAAGGCTGCGAAGGAAACCGGCGCGATTGTAACGGCAGAAAACCATCAGGTTTCGTGCGGCCTCGGCTCCGCAGTAGCCAATGTACTGACCCAGAAGTGCCTGGTTCCACAGGAGCGTATCGGCATCCAGAATCGCTTTGGCCAGGTTGGCCCGCAGAATTTCCTGATGGAAGAATACAACCTGACCGCAGCCGATATCGTGGCGGCAGCACAAAAGGCAATCGCAAGGAAAGCATAAGCGGCATCTTGTGATAACAAGAGCAATTTCATGAAAAATAAATGCGCAGACAAGACGGAAAATCTGTTTTGCCTGCGCATTTTTGCGAAGAAAACGGATGTTTTTGCAAAATAGACGCAAAATTTATGTCATTCTTTTTTCCATTCTTATAAAAAAGAAAAAGCAATAATATGATACTAAATTGGATGGGATTTTTGTTATAATAAAAAGGTGAGAAAGGAAGTGCAGAAAATGGCGCAGCAAACACCGCTTAACGTACAATGTTTTGTCAAGAAGGATTTTCAATCCATTTTCACCGGAAACAACCAGCCCAAGCTGCTGTATGTCAGCGATATTCGTCCGGATACCAATGCACATCCACGCGTGATGCATGCGCACAAGGATTTCGTCGAAATTATCCTGATCCGCAGTGGAATCAGCGAATACCTGATCCATGACAAAAAGCAGTTTATCCGCAAGGGAGATATGTTGATTTATAATTCCGGCGTTGTGCATGATGAGGTGCCGGATGCGGATGAATCGGTTGGCAGCTATTGCATCGCCGTTGCCGGATTACATATGCCGGGATTGCGCGAAAACGCTCTGATTCCGGATGATGCGGGATATATATTCCCAACAGGGGAGCACTTTGAAGCCATGCGCACCATCTGCGAGATGATGTTCCACAGCTTATCTACGGGGGAACCGCGCGCCGAGGCGTTTTGCCACAGCCTGATGCACGCGCTGCTGGTCAAGGTCTTGACGGTTGTGGCGGGAAAAGCAGCGGAGAAGGATGAAAAAGTGGATGAACCGCATGTTCTTGGGCTGCGCATCAAACGGTATATTGACGAGCATTTTGCGGAACCGATCACGCTGCAAAGCATTGGCAGCGCACTGTATATCAGCCCGTATTATCTGTCCCATGTGTTCAAGGAAATGAGTGGATATTCTCCCATGCAGTATTTGTTGCGCCGCCGGATCGGCGAAGCGCAGACGCTGCTCATCACGACGGATTATTCGGTCACGCAGATCGCAGGTATGGTGGGGTATGACACACACAGTTATTTCAATTCACAGTTTACCAAGCATGTCGGCATGTCGCCGATGAAATACCGCCAAAACTATATTGTCAGCGTGGAGGAGAAAACCAAGCCGAGTAAAAGAAAGAAGAAGAAATAAAAAGGAAAACCGTCGCTTGCGATTCCCGCGTTGGGAAGGCGAGCGACGGTTTTTTATTCCTGCATGTCCTTCATAGACTGACGGTATTTTCCAGGCGGAATGCCGACGTATTTATTGAACATTGTATTCAGATGGGAAACACTGCTGAAGCCCAAATATTCTGCGATATCGCCGATGGGGATCGAAGTATCCATCAATAAGCCCTGCGCTTCTCCGATCCGGCGCTTCATCATGTATTGGATAGGCGGCTGGCCAAACTCGTCTTTGAACGCATGTGCCAGATAATATTCGTTGACATGCAGGGCTTTGGCGATATCAGACAGCGTGAGGACTTCCCGATAGTGCGAATCCAAATAGCGGCGTACACGGTATGCTGTTGCAGCGGCAGAAGAACGCGTATGAAAGGAAGCGTTGCGGTCGCGGCTCAGGAGCATTTCATATGTCAGCAGCAGCAGTGAAATCGACAAGGTATTGCAGGTCTCTTTTAGGTTTTTGGAGTCAGAAGAAAGCAGGTAGATCAGCCGGAAGATTTCCCCAACCTGCTTGGCGAGCATACCGCAGGATAAGATCGGCACGGTTTCTTCCGTGCACAGCTGGTTATCCGGCAGGCCGAGAAAGGCGACATTGGCAATGCCGACGCTATATGAGCGCACATAGCGCGTATCTTCCGGGCTTTCGCCATGTAGGACGCCGGCGTTGCAGATGACGATGTCCCCTTCTTTGATATCGTAATATTGGTCATCTACCAGATAGCGCCCTTGGCCGGCATATACATAAAACAATTCGAGAAAATCATCGTGCACATGGGGAAGCCTACTGTGTTTATTGTTGTGTTCTTCGTTGATAAAGTGGCAGATCCGATATTGCGGAATGCGATTGTCACGCAGATGCGTTGACAACAAATTCATGGAATGCATACACGATTCAGCTCCTTGCATCGTAAAGCGGGTAGAAAAATAACGTTCGTTTATACAGATTATAACATGCCTGTATAGCGGATAGTTTTAAAATCCTGCGAAAATTTTATACAAACAACACGGCCGACGCATGTAACGGCGGGAAAACGTTAGGATTCATCCATATTGCGCACGGATTGCCGGTATTTTCCGGGCGGGATACCAATGTATTTGCTGAACATGGTATTGAGATGGCTGATGCTGCTGAATCCCAAATGGTCTGCAATATCCCCGATCGGCATGTCCGTGTCCATCAGCAGATTTTGCGCTTCGCCGATCCGCCGTTTCATCACGTACTGCATCGGCGGGATGCCAAATTCATCTTTAAAAAGATGAGATAGATAATATTCGCTGATATTGAGGGTTTTCCCAATTTCAGAAAGCGTTAAGGATTCGCAGTAATGCAGATCCAGATAATGCCGGATGCGGTCCGCAGTGGCGGAGGAGGAAGATCTCGTGTGGATGGATTCGTTTCGGCAACGGCTCAAAATCAATTCCCGGATCAGCAGGATGAGCGAAAGGGTGAGGCAATTGCATATGTTGGACAGATGCTTTTTATCTGACGAAATCAGATAGATCAGGCGGAACATTTCACCGATCTGTGCCGACAGCATACCGCAGGAAATCACAGGGAGCGTATCCCGGCTGGCGATCCAGTTATCCGGAAGGTTGTGCAGGGAAAGCGACGTGATGCCGATGCTGTAGGAGCGTATGTCCAGGGCGCATTCTGCATTTTTTCCGTGCAGGATGCCGGCGTTGCAGATAACAATATCCCCCTCTGCGATATCGTAATATTTCCCATCCACCATATATTGCCCGGATCCACTATATACATAAAACAGTTCGAGGTAATTGTCATGTGTATGCGGCAAAAAGGGATGTTTGCTGCTATGCTCCTCGTTGATGAAATGACAGTTTATGCATTTGGGAATCCGGGCATTTCTGAAATAGAGTGATAACAAATCCGCCGAATCCATTTTTTCTCATCCTTTCTAACTCGGCATTATAACATGGACGGAGGACAATTGCTTTACAATATCCTGCGAAAAAAACAGAAATAATGATAAAATATTGCGATTTTGCCGAAATAGTCTGTTTTGAGCACTTTTTGAGGCGAAATTGGAGCAGATCAGGAGATCGGAAAAGGCATAAAATACAAACAGCAAGAATCTGATACGATTTGGAAAATTTGCGTGGAATAACCGTATTTTTTCAGTTTTTTTTCGCAATAATCGGCTAACGGATTTGGGGAATTTTCGAGTATAATGAAAACATGAAAACAAGGGGAGCACACAAGAAAAAAGCAACGATTTGGGTATGGATTGCTTCAAACCGCTTCCGTTGTACAGCGCGCTGTAAGAGAGATTTGGACACATGGATCAAGGAGTATCCCTTGATACGAACAGGATAGTATAAGGAGAGTTTTGTAATGAAAAAAGTACGCATTGGCCTTCTGGGCGCAGGACGCATTGGTAAGCTGCATGGTGAAAACCTGGCACACTCGGTTGCAAACGCAGACCTGTACGCCGTTGCAGATCCGTTTATGAACGACGCTACCCGTGAGTGGGCGGCATCGATGGGCATCGAGAAGTGCTATGACGATCCGGAAAAGATTTTTTCTGATCCGTCGATCGAAGCAGTATTTATCTGCTCCTCTACCAACACCCATGCGGAATTTATCATGCGCGCAGCCAAGGCTGGCAAGCACATCTTCTGTGAGAAGCCGATTGACACCAATCTGGATAAGATCAAGGAAGCACTGGACGCTGTAGAAAAGGCTGGCGTGAAGCTGCAGGTTGGTTTTGTCCGCCGCTTCGACCACAACCATAAGGCTGTACATGATACCGTGGCTTCTGGCAAGCTGGGCGCGCCGAATGTTGTCAAGGTTACCTCCCGCGATCCGGACCATCAGCCGATGGAGTACATCAAGGTTTCCGGCGGTATCTTTATGGACATGACCATCCATGACTTTGATATGGTCCGCTATTTGGCAGGCAGCGAAGTAACCGAAGTTATGGCTTACGGCGCAGCTTTGTCTGGCGCAGGCTATGACGAATACAACGACGTTGACACCGCCATTGTCATGATGAAGTTCGAGAACGGCGCACTGGGTGTGATCGACAACAGCCGTGCCGCACACTATGGTTATGACCAGCGTACAGAAGTACACTGCGACAAGGGCTGCGTACAGGTAAGCAACGACTTTGATAATACCGCAATGATTTCCTCCGGCGAGGGCGTTACGCTGGCAAAGCCAACCTGGTTCTTCCTGGAGCGTTACAACAATGCGTTTATTGCAGAAGCAAAGGCATTTACCGAAGCTGTCCTGAACGACACGGACACACCGGTAACCGGTATCGACGGCATTGAGCCGGTTAAGATTGCCATTGCAGCAGATAAGTCCCTGAAGGAAGGCCGCCCGGTTAAGCTGAGCGAAATTGGCTGATGGAGAAGTAGAATAAAAGAGATAGCGGGTGCTCCGGGCGCGTTTGTGCCCGGAGCATCGGGGAAATGATTGAGAATCGGGTAGCGTGTTGATTCTTGTTCTAAATAACAACAAACTTGCGTTTTGCTTGTGCAGAGGGGAGCAGGATGCAAGTCCGCAAAAGGAGCAATCTTATGTCAACATTAAATCCCACAAATGCAGAGCCGAAGTTGACGGTGGGCACGCGTATAGCCTATGGTTTTGGCGACACTGCTTGTAATATCGTATATGGTATGATTTCCGCACTGCTGGTTCTGTTCTATACGGACTATGCAGGCATATCGGTAGCAACTGTCGGCGTTGTTATGCTGGTCTCCCGTATTTTTGACGGAACAAGTGATGCCATCATGGGCATTATCGTCAGCAAAACCAAGAGCAAATGGGGTAAGGCGCGTCCATGGATCCTGTGGATGTCCATCCCGTATTGTATTTCTGCCATTGCACTGTTCACTGTGCCGCAGACGGAAGGCTCGTTACAGTTCTGGTACATCTTTATTACATATAACTTGACAACAACTGTATTCTATACTGCGATTAACGTACCGTATGGCACATTGTCTACGCTGATGACGCGTTCTTCTCACGAACGCGACATGCTGTCCATCTTCCGTATGTCGTTGGCCCCGGTTGGCCGCATCATTGCAGTAACCTTTACGCAACCGGTTGTTAAGCTGTTTGGCGATGACCAAGCGGCATGGGTCAAGGCGATGACCATGTGGGTCATTTTGGCATTCATTATGCTGATGATCTGCTTTGTACGCTGCAAGGAGACCGTCCGGTTTGAAGCACAGGAAAATACAGACAGCAAGGTATCACTAGGAAAGGCGCTCAAAGCATTGCTGACCAATCAATATTTCTGGGCTTGTCTGATCCTGTGGACCGTTACTTGTGTGCACGGAACCATTGTTGGCACTGCACTTCCGTATTATTGTAAATATCTTTTCCACAATGACACGTGGATGTACAGTGTTTTGTATCTGGGCGAAACATTGACATTGGTTGTCGGTGCAATGCTTTGTCCGTTCCTGCTGCGCCGGTTTGGAAAGCGGCAAATTTCTTTGGTAGGCGCAATCATAGCGGTTGTGGCGCATGCAGCATTTTTGCTGAATACTGGTAGCTTTGCTTGGGCATTGGTCACCTGTATTATCCGTGCACTGGGTGAAGCGCCGCTGACGGCAGTTGTCTTTGGTATGCTAGGCGACGTTGTTGAATTCGGTCAGTGGAAGTTCCACATCCGGCAAGAGTCCCTGATTTTTGCCGGCGGTGCGGTTGGCTTTAAGCTTGGCAACGGCATCACAAGCGCAATTATCTCCAAGCTACTGGAGTCGGCGGGCTATATCAGCTCGTCTGGTGCAACTGTTGTACAACCGGATTCTGCGCTTGCAATGATCCAAAATATCTACATCTGGGGACCGATCCTGGTCTGGGCAATCGCTGTTGTCGTACTGTTCTTGTATAAGCTGGATGACAAATATCCTGCCATTATCAAGGAGCTGTCCGAGCGCGAAGCCCGCGGCGAGATGTAAAACGTCATTTTATTGTATCCTGAAATAAGCTTTATCAACAAAATCGCTCCCCCTGCCATGATGTGCAGGGGGAGCAGGGAAGGAAGGTCTATGATGCTGAAATTAGGCTATAATGAAGCAACCTGTAAGGAAAACTCTAGCGTAGAGAAGGACCTGCAGCTTTGCGAAAAATATGGTTATGACTATATCGAGCTGCGTCTCGATATGCTAAAGGAATATCTGAAAACACATACGGTAGAAGACTTGAAAGCGTTTTTTGCTACAAGCCACCTCAAGCCGTTTGCATTCAATTCGATTGAAAACATCAACTTCTGCACGCCCGAGGAGTGGACAGAGCTGGTTGAGCTGTTTACCTTTGGCTGTGAGATTGCGCAGCAGATCGACAACCCGTATATTATTGTCGTCCCGACGGTCACCAACGAGATTTGCACGAAGAACGAAAAGGAAGTCTTTGAGGACTCCGTCAAGGTACTCAACGAGCTGGCGGACATTGCGGAACCGTATGGTGTCAAGCTGTCCTTTGAGCCGATCGGCGACAGAAAATGGTGCTGCAACAGCGTGCGCCAGGCGCTTGAGATCGTGCAGGCAGTCAACCGCGACAGCGTTGGCCTGACTGTGGACTGCATCAATGTCTATCTGCATGACAAGTGCGCAGACGTGGATTACATCCGCAAGATTCCAAAGGATAAGCTGTTTGTATTCCACATCAACGACTGTGAAGACCTCCCGCTCGGTATCCTGGATCACTGCCACCGTATCATGCCCGGTATGGGCGCAATCCCGGTACAGGAAGTTTCGGACGCAGTACAGGCAGTAGGTTATGACGGCCCTGCGTGCCTCGAGCTGTTCCGTCCGGAATATTGGGAAATGGATGCAGAAGCAGTTATCAAAATGGGTGCAGAAACCACCCGTCCGTTCCTCTAAAAACAGCAATCGCAGGATTTTAAAAGAATTTACGCCCCTGCGCCGGGAAAAACATCGCAAGATTTCGCAAGAAAGACAAAAAATGTGCGCGGATAAGAACGATTTTTGTACAAGATTGTGAAAGAATAAAACCCGCGCGCCCGTCTGGAAAATACCAAGATGTTAGAAGAAATTTCCCGGACCTGATGGTATAATGAAGTCACATTCAAGGAACAGAAAACCAGATGAAAGGAAGGGTTTACTTATGTTAGATCCGAAAAAGGTACGCATTGGTATCGCTCCAATTGCTTGGACAGAAGACGATATGCCGGAAATGGGTGCAGAAAACAGCTTCCTGCAGACCATCAGCGAGATTGCGCTGACCGGCTATGTAGGAACAGAAATTGGATGCCAGTATCCGCGCGATCCGGCAATCCTGAACAAGGAGTTTGGACGCCGTGGCATTTCTGCTATCACAGCATGGATCAGCACCTACATCAATGAGCAGCCGATGTGGTGGAACGAGCGGGCATTCGTTGACCATATGAATTTCCTCAAGGCAATCGGCGCCGAGGTCATCAATGTTTCCGATCAGAGCTATTCCATCCAGCATCAGTGGAACACGCCGCTTTCCAACAAGCGTGTCCTGAACGACGACGAGTTCGCTGTTTTGGCTAAGGGCCTCGACCATCTGGGCAAGATCGCATATGACAGCGGCATGCAGATCGTATACCATCATCATATGACCACGACCGTGCAGAAGACTGGCGAAATCGACAAGCTGATGGAACTGACCGATCCGAAGTATGTCAGCCTGATCTACGATACCGGCCATCTGACTTTCTCTGGCGAGGATCCGATCGAAATCCTCAAAAAGCATCATGACCGCATCAAGCATGTACATCTGAAGAATGTCCGGAAGCCGGCAATGGAGAAGTGCTATGCAGAGAACAAGAGCTTCCTGCGCTCCATCCCGGAAGGCGTATTCACTGTACCGGGCGATCCGGAAGGCTGCGTAGATTTCCCGACCGTATTCAAGCTGCTGGATGAGTACAACTACGAAGGCTGGCTGGT
>JAUNIY010000077.1 GCA_030523305.1 Eubacteriales bacterium | reverse complement strand
GGTTGCCCACACGCCCCTCAAACGTGCGCGTCTGCCTATTCCGCCACAGTCGCATATTGCGCTGTCATATCGAACTGAGGGAAAATGATACCATACCATTCCAAAAGCGTCTCTCAGCGACAATTGATATTATACATCGGTAGAAGGAGGATGTCAACTTTTTTTTCAAATTTTTTGGGCGAAAAAAAGCCGGAGAAAAATAAAAATAATAATCATTACTACTTGACAAAGTGGAGAGCAAGGGCTATACTATAACCATGGAACGAAGAGTTACGGCGGAGGTGGAACATGCGGATCACGCACGAAGCGGATTATGCAATCCGGATTATGTATTGCCTGGCGCAGCGCAATACCAAGCTGAGTGCCAAGCAGATTGCAGATGACAGCGGTGTTCCGTCCCGGTTCGCACTCAAGATCCTGCGCCGGCTGACGCAGGCAGAACTGACAGCTTCTTATAAAGGTGTCAGCGGCGGTTATACCATTGCCAGGCCGGCGGAAGACATTTCCCTTGGGGAAATCATCGAAGTGATCGACGGGCCGATTGAAATCAACCACTGCCTGAGTAGTGAATTTGATTGCAGCCGGGTACAGCAGAAAAATGAATGTACTTTCCATCGGCTGTTCGGCGCGATCAATCAGGATATACGCAATACATTGTACGATTTGCCGCTGGCACAGTTTGTGCCGCAGGCTGATACGTAAGGAAAATCATTTAGACAAGGAGATTATGATTATGGCTAAGTTTGTATGTACTGTATGTGGTTATGTCTATGAAGGCGACGCAGCTCCGGAGCAGTGCCCGGTATGTAAGGCACCGGCAAAGATGTTCAAGGAAGTTGCTGGCGAGCTGACCCTGGCTGCAGAGCATGAATACGGTGTTTATGAGAAGACCGTTGCAAACAACGATAACGTTTCCGCAGAGGACAAGGAATACATCCTGGAGCAGCTGAAGGCAAACTTCAACGGCGAGTGCTCGGAGGTCGGCATGTATCTGTGCATGGCACGCATCGCACACCGCGAGGGCTATCCGGAAATCGGCCTGTACTGGGAGAAGGCTGCATACGAGGAAGCAGAGCATGCATCCAAGTTCGCAGAGCTGCTGGGCGAGGCGCTCGAGCCGAACATGAAGGCTACCACCAAGGACAACCTGGCATGGCGCGTTGACTGTGAATTCGGCGCAACCGAGGGCAAGGTTGAGCTGGCAAAGTGCGCAAAGAAGAACGGCCTGGACGCTATCCACGACACGGTACACGAGATGGCACGCGACGAAGCACGTCATGGCCGTGCACTCAAGGGCCTGCTGGAGCGTTACTTCGGCTAATTGATATACAATAGGAGATCAAATATGGATTTAACAGAGACTGTATGCTTCTGCGGCGATGTCACTGTCGGTGATATCAAGGCCGCTGTAGAAGCTGGCAATACAACACTCGAAGCCGTTCAGGAAGCCACCGGCGCAGGTACCCACTGCGGCGGCTGCGTGGACAAGGTAGCGGAGCTGGTCGAGCAGTTCAAGTAATCCTGCCGGATTTTCCGGGCGGATACATCCGAACATATAGAGGGAGAGGAGCAATCCTTTCCCTCTTTTTCATATGGAACGCATCTGCCCCGGAACCGAATGGCCCCGGGGCGGTTTCACATTTCCCGTTTGAAATAGATCATGTCGGTGAGCTGCTTTCCGGCTTCTACAATCGGGTGGTCATAGTGATCGACGAAAAAGTTTTTGACGATGTGCGAGCGGCGGAAGCCGCATGCCTCGTAAAAGGGCACGGTCAACGGGCTGTCACCGGTTCCGACAGATACGACGGTGTGGGTATCCGCATACTGACCCAGGATGGCTGCGATCATCGCCCGGCCATAGCCCATGCGCTGGTACTGCGGTTCGACTGCAATGTTTTTGATTTCCAGGCGGCCATCGCCTTCGTCCGTGACGATACACACCGCTTTGATGCCGCCGTCGTCCAGCGCCCACATGGCGCCGCGGTCGATGTACCGGTCGATCATGCTCTCCTGTTCATCCGCGAGCAGCAGCAGCGGGAGGAACCGCTTTTTGTCGGTTTCGATTTCGATCAGCTTCATGGTTCTTTCGGGCAGGTATAGCGCGGCAGGCCCTGGCTGTGCTTGCCGTATTCAATCGCTTCTTTGGGACAGCGGCAGATACAGGCCATGCAGTGGGTGCAGTCCTTGCCCCATACGGGCTTTCCATCCATGAGGCGGATATTCCGCATGGGACAGACATCTGCGCACGCCCCGCAGGCAATGCAGGAATCCGTCGTGCGGAATTTTTTTGCATGCACGAACATCGGATAAAACATGGGGTTGACGATGCCGCTGCTCAACTTGCCGGAGACCGAAACCGACAGCGCTGGAAACGCTTTGCCATCCCGTATCATGCCAGCTGCCTGGTCGATTGCCTTGTCTGCCTGGCGGATGGTCTCGAGCGCCTGTTCCTTGGTGGGTGTGGAAAACATTGCGATATAATTTTCCGGCATCACGACTTCAAAGCAGCCCAGATAGCGCATGTTCTTGCGGGCGCACAGTTTTTTGAGATGCGCACCGGCGTTGCCAATGCCTCCGCCGCAGGTCATCACAAAATAGATGTCGCGGCTCCCTGTCAAGTGCGCCTGTTCCAGCCATGTTTGCAAGATGTGCGGGATGCGCCAGGCGTAGGTCGGGGATACGACGACCCATGGCCGTTCGGAATGCAGTTCGGAAGTGTCCTGATTGCGCAGCCGTTCAAACAAATTGACGGTTTTATCCTGAATGGCGCTGCCGATGCGTTTGGCGGCATATGCGCTGTTTCCGGTTCCTGAAAAATATAAAATCATACTTGTTCCTCCTCATAGGATGCGTCGTGCTGCGGGCTGATGCGGCTGATGCTTTCACAGATCAGCGTGGTCAATTCTGCGATTTCCTTCCACACCGTGTCGTCGGCGCCGAGATAGTAGTAATTCCGCGTCCCTTCCCGGCGCATCGCAACGATGCCCGCGTCTTTTAAAATTTGAAGATGATGGGATACCGATGGCCGTGTCAAATGCGTCTTTGCCGCGATCTCGCCGACCCGGATGCCGGACAGATCGCTTTCCATCAGCGTCAGCAAAATCAGCTGGCGGGTTTCATCGCCGATGGCGGTAAATGCTTTGCGATGCGTTTGGAAGCCTTTGACGATGGCTTGTAATCGTTCCGTACATTCCATATACAATCCCTCACAGATGCCGGATGATCTCGGCGATCCTTTCGTTTACTTTCATGAACCATTATACGGGATAACGGCGGCGGAAACAATATTGGTAAAGAAACTGGTTACCATTTCAGCGTCGCTTTTTGTATAAAACAACCCCTTCCGTCAACCAATCTGACAGAAGGGGTTGGAACAATCGGTTTATTCTGACGCGTCATCCTCTGCGGCTGCATCGTCATCTGCGGCAAACGCTTCCAGGATACTGGTCAGATCGTCCTGCCGCACGCCGTAGGCGAACGCGCCGCCATCCACGCTGACGAGATATTCACGGGAGCCGCCCTTGGTGAAGGCAAGAGAACGGGTTGTGCCGTCGGTCATCGTGAGCGTCAAGGTTGCTTCAGCCTGTGCGTCTTCCTCCGGGTCGTCAACCAAGCGGACGTAATTGACGGAGGAAATGGCCAGATACAGCTGATCCAGCGCGTCTTCGGAGAGCTCCTCTCCGTTCAGCGTGGCGGTGATGGTATCCTCGTCTTCCTCTTCGTTTTCATCCGCTGGAACAGTGGTCAGCACAACCTCGGAAACCATGTCGTCCTGCGTCAGCGTGATGCTGTCCAGCTCAGATAGCGCACACGGCATGAGGTTGGTGGAACGCCAGTCGTTCCAGTCGTCGTCCAGGAAATTGAAATCGGAGGCGGTGGAGAGGAATACCGTGCTGCCGCCCTCGGTCATCAGGTACACACCGTCGCCGTCAGCATTGGTATCGCCCACCAGGACGGTGGCGTCCAGGCTGTTGGTGGTGATGCGCAGCTTGGCCCGCGGCGTATCCAGTCCGTACTGGCTCAAGTCGGTGGGATTGTCTTCCACAATTTCCTGTGCCGTCATGGCATCCTGCAAATCGGACAGGACGCCGGATTTCAGCGTGCTGTCGTCCGCATCGCAGGAGAGCGGCTGCGTCAAGACAAAGGAGGAATAGGAATCCACAGCCTCCTCGTCCATGTCCGACGTGTCGCGCGCCTGGATGGTGACGACGGAGCCGTCCGACATCGCGTCGATGGTCAGCGACTCCAGCTCAGAGGACAGGCTGTAATAGCTGCCCAGCACGGTCAGGTTGCGGTAATAGGTCTGCGGCTGTAGCAGGGAATCTGCGCTGTCGCTGTCCAGCAAATATACCGTGCTTCCGCCATCCACCGTGCAGTAAGTGCCGTCTAGGATGTCATTGGAAGCGCCGAAGGTAAGGCGTGTTGCTGCTTCGTCAGCATCGGTGATGGTTACCGAACTGGTTGTGTCGGATTCCGACAGGCCGTATGCCGACAGGTCGTCGCAATTTTCTTCCACGAGGCGGGCGGAAATGGAACACGCGTGATTCATCAGCTCTTGCAGCAGGCTTTCGCTGTAATCGGCGTCCGCCTCCCCGCCGGACATGGTGTAGGTGGTGCCGCTGTCGTCGTGTTCGAATTGCACCGTGTACGCGGCGCCGTCGGACGGCGAAACCTGCACGCTGGCGAGGCTGTCGCTGTCCATGGACACCAGGCTGACCGTCTGCGCGTCGTCGGTTTCCTCTGTTTCTGGCAACAGGGTCAGGCCTGCATAGGCAAGGCCGAGGACGACGACGGCACAGCCGCCGCATAGTAAACGTTTGGTATTTTTTTTCATTACAGCTTCCTCCTGCGGAAGAACACCAGGATGCCGCTCAAGAACATGGCGATCGGGATCAACGCCAGTACAACAAAGACGATAAACCGGGAGATACTTCCAAGAATCAACGGTTCTGCGTCCATGCTCTTGGACGGGATGGAAACGATATCGATGGCGGGTTGGAGATGCGAGACCACATTGCTCAGGAAGGTTTTGTTCATCAGGCTGGAGGCGCCCATCAGGTCATCGGATATCATAATGCCTGCCGTGCACACAAATACCTGGCCGCCGTTGTCGTTTCCGGTATATTCGGCGAGCGCGGCGAGCGTAAACGGGCCGTCGGTATCGCCGTCTTCCTTGTCGTAGCTGTCATATTCCGTCTCGTCGGTCAGCACCTTGGCATACGAGGTATCGCGGCTTTCCATCAGAGCTTCGACCGTCCGGTCGGAAGCTGCGCTGTCCTCGTCCAGGGTGATGGATTTGGCGTTGGGGGTGACCAGCGTCAGGTCGGAGGACGCAATATCGTCGTTGGTCTCGGCGTTGGTGAGTTGCGCGAGGATGTCTGCTGCGTTGTCGATGTTGTAATCCGCGTCGAGCACCATGTCGGCCTGCACCTGGATGCCCCATTCGCTCAGATACGAATACAGCACTGGCAGATCCGACGGGGAAGCGGTGCCGTCAAACACCATCAGGTCGCCGCCATCTTTGACAAAGGCGTCGATCCGATCGATCTCGTCTTCGGTATAATCCGCCTGCGGCAGGCTGATGACCAGCACGGCAGCGTCCTCTGGGATTTCGTCGGTTTCGGTCAGGTTCAATGTGTTGGCATCAAAGCCGGCGTCGGTAAACAGCGACGAAAGGCTGGAGGAGATGCTCTCGTTGTGTCCCTGCAAAATATAGACCGCAGGGGTGTCGTCGTTGGTCACGGATGTGATGGCGGAGGTCAACGCCTGTTCTCCCTGGAAGCCGGTGACATCGTAATAGCCATAGGACGAGGAGCTTTCCTCAACGTCATAAAAATCCGTCTGGTTGAGCACGCGGGTGTTGTCGCCATATGAAATGAGCATACTGCCCAGCTGGATTGGCGATGCGAGGTCGCTGTACCGGTCGAGGATGTTGGGGTTGGTATACGGGTCAACATAGCTGACCTCCAGCTTATCCCCCGCGAGGTTTTGGTATTTTTGCAGCAGGGTGTATACCTTGCCGTAATAGGTGTCGGTTTCAAAGTCGTCTTCGGATGCCAGGATCGTGATATCGACGGTATCCTCCAAATTGCGCAGCATGTCCTTGGTCTCATCTGTGATTTCATATAGCTGGTTGGAGGTCAGGTCGAGCGTCAGATCGTACCGGTCGGTCAGGCTGGTGGCAATCAGGTTGATGAGGACAACCGCAACCAGGACAGCGGCTAGGCCGGCAGCGGATATCGAGGCCTGGCGCAGCTTGCGGTTTTTCAGCCGTTTGAGGCTGAACCGTTTGGGTTTGCGCGCTTTTTTGTTTTTGTTTCTGTTCCAAATATGCATCGTCCGCACCTCCTCACATTCGTCTGCGCTCTACCACACGGACCGTCAGGTACAGGAACAAGCCGGTGAGGGAGAGGAAATAAATCAGGTTGCCAAACGAGAACTGGCCGGACATAAACGTATCGTACCGGGTAAAAATGGAGAGCCAGTTCAGGATGCTGCCCAAAATGCCGTCGCTTCCCAGCGAATAGCTCAGCATATCGGCGATATACAGGCCGAGGAACAGCGCAAACGACAGCACTGCCGCAATCAACTGGCTTTCGGTCAGGCTGGACAGGAACATACCCATCGCAGCGAACACGGCGGAAGCACAGAGCACGGCGATATAGCAGCCGATGATGGTCGGCCACGACGGTGTACCGAACAGCAGGATAATCAGCAGCCACGGGATGGTGCAAAGCAGCGCGCGCACCAGTACGCTCATGGCTGCCAGAAATTTGCCGCCCACGATTTCCCACACGCTGACCGGCGCGGTCAGCAGCAGGCGGTCGGTGCCCTGCTTGTATTCCTCGCTGAACAGCCGCATGGTCAACACCGGCATGAGAAAGAGGAAGACGATCAGCATGTTGGAAAAGACGCTGCTCACATCACTGGAAGAGGACAGCACACAGGTGGCGAAGAAATACAGGTTCATAATCGCAAGGTATGCACCGAGGTAGACGTAGCCCAGCGGGGAACGGAAAAAGCCCTGCGTATCTCGTTTTCGGATGGCGTTCATTTGCGGTCACCACGCTTTCTGCCGAACAAACGGCGTTTCTTGTGCTCCTCTTCCGCAGGCGCATCCTCCGGTGCGGACGGATCGGTTTCGGTCAGCTCGAGGAAGATGTCCTCCAGGCTCAGCTCGACCTGCTGCATGGAGAGGATCGCCATGCGGTTTTGGCTCAGAGCGTCAAAGACGTCGTGCCGGATGTCGCCGTCCTTCTCCGCTGTGATGCGGTAGACGGATTTTTTGCCGTCCGGCTGGATGACGGCGGCATCCGCGACACCCGGAACGGCATGCAGGACGGGCAGCACGGCCTCCGGCTCGCCCTCAATGGTCATGTCGAGCAGTTCGGCGCCTTCCAGCTGTTGGGTCAGCTCGGCGGAGGTGCCGTCCGCAACAATCTTCCCGTGGTGGATGACGATGATGCGGTCGCATACGGCTTGCACCTCCGGCAGAATGTGGCTGGACAAGATGATGGTGTGTTTCTGCCCCAAGCTGCGGATGGTCTCGCGGATCTCGATGATCTGCTTGGGGTCGAGGCCGACGGTCGGTTCATCCAGGATCAGCACCTTGGGGTCGCCGATCAATGCCTGCGCCAGTCCAACGCGCTGGCGGTAGCCCTTGGACAGGTTGCGGATGATGCGCCCGCGCACGTCGGTCAGGCCGGACATCGTGCAGACCTGCTCCAGGTGTGTTTCCTGCGGGAGCTTGCATTTTTTTAGCTGGTACACAAAGCCCAGGTATTCATCCACCGTCATATCGGGATACAACGGCGGGTTTTCCGGCAGATAGCCGATCATTTTGCGTGCCCGGTCGGCATCGGTGTCGATGTCGTAGCCGCCCAGGCGGATGGTGCCTGCCGTCGGGCGCAGGCAGCCGGTCAGCATGTTCATGGTTGTGGATTTCCCCGCGCCGTTTGGCCCGAGAAAACCGATGATTTCCCCTTCCTTGACAGAGAAGGAGAGGTCAGATACTGCATACGCCGAACCATACCGGCGGGTCAGCCCTGTTACCTGTATCATAGGAAGCCTCCTGATTGGATGATGGGAATGTGGAAAGGCCCGTATTGCAACCTACGGGCGGTATGCCATGGAATGTATTCTAGCATGGCTGTGTGTTGGTTATGTGAACAAAGCGGGAGGATTGTGCCGCAGGAAAAGGGATGTCTCTGGCCTGAGACAGTGCAAACGATATAGGGATAGGAAATTTGGCAAAAAAATAGTATAATAGACAAAAACCAGCAGAGGAAACGACGGGATAGCGAGGGACACGATGATCGAATTTACAGCGCAGGGCATGGGACGCAGCAGTTTTGAAGACAATATCCTGCCGGGCCTGGTCTATATCTGCCCGATCCTGCTCGACCAGGAAGGGCAGGCGCTGCATTCCCATACCGGGCATGCGGAGCTTTTGGTGGTGCGCCAGGGGGAAGGCATTGCGCAGATTGACGGCGGGCAGGAGGAGCTGCAGACAGGCGACTTTGTACTGTGCAGCGCGGGAAGCCCGCATGCCTACCGGGCGAAGGGTCCCGAGCCGATGGAGGTTGTGTCCTGCGGTATCCATCACCTGAAATGCCGCGGACTGGAGGAAAATTGTTTTGCCGCGCGCAGCGACCGCTCGGTTGTCCATGTCGGGCAAGAGAGCCGCGCGCTGCAGGACATCCTTGCTGTGATGGAATCTACAGCGAAGGAACCTGCGCCAGGCAAGCAGGAGCTGCTCAGCTACCTGACTGCTGCTGCGGTGACGATGGCGCTGCAGATACATCAAACTGCCGCGGAGTGGGCGGAGCAGACGCGGTATCAGTTGGGGGTACGCACCCGGATGTACCTGGACCGGCATTATTTGGAACCGCTGACGCTGGACGGCATTGCCTGTGCGATGGAGGTAAGCAAGTATCATTTGGATCGGGTGTTCCTGAAATCGGCGGGCTGCACGCCGATGCAGTATATCACGCGCCGCCGCCTGGCCCATGCGCAGACACTGCTTGCTTCGACCAGCCATACGGTGCAGCATATTGCAGAACTGTGCTGCTACAGCAATTATAATTATTTCACCGCGGTGTTCCGCAAAAACATCGGCATGACGCCGGGCGCATACCGCAGGATGGCGCAGGGAAATACCGGGCAGCGGGATACCTAACCGGAAGGTGAGCAAATTTGTGTAAAATGGTGATGAGATTCATGGATCAGCACGATTTTATATTGCAAATTGTCAAGAAAATCCGTATAATCATAGTGAGTTGTATCAGGCGGTGGCCGGCAGAGGGTATTGGGCCGGGCGCGGAGGATACAGGAGATATTACACATCGTAACGACATGGAGGCGAAAACATGGATTTGTTAAGGATCGGCGTCGTAGGCTGCGGCGCGATTGGACGAGCACATATTGCACGCATTACCAACAAGCTTTCGGGCGGCAGAATCGTGGCCGTATCGGATCTTTATATTGAGGGCGCACATAAGGTAGGCGATCCGCTCGGCGCGACGGTATACAGCAACAGCACAGATCTGGTCAACGACCCAGATGTGGATGCGATCATTTGTACCACGCCGGGCTTTGCGCATCAGGAAACCGTGATGCAGGCGCTGGAAATCCAGAAGCCGGTATTTTGTGAAAAACCGCTGACAACATCTGCGGAGGATTCGCTGGAAGTTGTGGAAGCGGAAATGGAGGGCGGCAAGCGCCTGATCCAGGTCGGCTTCATGCGCCGGTACGATACGTCATATATGCAGCTCAAGGAGCTGATAGACTCCGGAGAATTTGGCGCGCCGCTGTATCTGCGCTGCACGCACTGGAATCCGGAGGTAGACAACGGATATACAACCGAGATGGCGGTACACGATACTGCAATCCATGAGATCGACGTCATCCATTGGCTGGTAGGCGATGAATATGAATCTGCGCAGATTATGATGCCGCGCCAGACTTCTAACAAAAACCCAGAGCTGATGGACCCGCAGCTGATGTATATCAAATGTAAGTCCGGCGTTGTCGCATCGATCGAGGTCTTTGCGAATTGCCGCTTTGGCTATGAAATCAATTGTCAGGTTGTTTGTGAAGAGGGTGTGATCGACCTGCCAAAGCCGTCGATGCCGATTTACCGCAAGGCAGGCGGCCAGACCACGCCGATTGAGCAGAATTGGAAGCATCGGTTCGTGCATGCCTACGACCGGGAGATCCAGGCATGGATCAATTCCACACGCAAGGGTGTTGTCGATGGCCCGAACGCATGGGACGGCCTGATTGCCAACGTCACAGCGGACGCACTGGTGCGCGCGCAGACCAACGGCGGCGCCGTGGAGCCGATCCAGGTTGGCCCGCGCCCGGACTTTTACAAATAATCTTCGGACAAACAGCAGCCCCGTCGGCACGCGCCGACGGGGCCTTTTGCAGTTAAATTGGATATTTGCGGAACAGGGCGGGGGAGATGCCGACATTTTTTTGAAAGCTGTGGATAAAATTTTCCTCGCTGTGATAGCCGGTGTGATAGGCGATCTCCTTGACGGTCATGCGGGTCGATGTGAGCATATGCTTCGCTTTGTCGATCCGGCGCAGCACGATATATTCATACGGGGAATAGCCGGTGTGCGCTTTGAACGCACGGGAAAAATGCGCTTGGCTCCAGTTGACCGCTGCGGCGACATCCCCAACCGACAGCGGCTCATAGAGATGGGCGTTCATGTACCGGATGGCCTGCGTGATCTGGTCGGGCTCCGCGGCCTGCGGCGGCGTTTCTGTCAGCAGCATACATAGTATGCGGTGCAGCAGCTGGGAATGCGCGGCTTCGCTCATACGCTCGCCGGAGGCGCAGCTGCTGAGCAGCGTGTCGAGCAGTTCGGACATTTCAGAAAAGGAGGCCGTAGAAAACACCTGGCGGCCGCCGCGTGAGCGCAGGATGCGATGATAGAAGGGGCGGGAATTCAGGCCGTTGAACAGCAGCCAGATGAATTCCAAGCCGTCGGAGGCATGGTATTGGTATGGCTGCCGGCAGTCGAACAGGACAATCTGCCCGCGGGCTGCCAGCATATCGATGTGGTTGATGCGCAGCGAAAGCGCACCATCGCGCACAAGGAACAGCATGATATGATTGTTGTGGTCGCTTTGCAGCGCGATTTCCGATTGATGGCTGAACGAATAGGTGTGGTCACAAAAATAATGCCCGCAGCGCGTGGGGTAATAAAACAGCTCGCGCGCAAGTGAAGACGGCGTAAAAAAGTAGCGTTCAGAAATCTGATGCACGCCCGCTTCGGGGATCAGCATGGTTTCACATCCTTTCATGGAAGACAAAGGGCAGCGCTGCGGCGCCGCGGGAAAATCTGTTGTCTTTATCGTAGCAGGTAGAAAAAAGAAATGCAAGAAAAATAGCAGGATTTATCAGTGAATGCGCAAGTTGTATCATTGGCAGGGCACGGATTTTCGAGTATAATGTGTGTAACAACAACAAAACCATATAAGAAAAAGAGAGAAACAGAAGACGAAGTCAAGGAGGAATACCGTATGAAAATTGCATTCGACGTGGACGTGCTTGCCAAGCAGATGAGCATCAACGACATGGTGCACAAGGTAGCTGACTGGGGTTACAAGTACATCGAGCAGTCCCCGCATCCGCGCATCAACCCGTTCTACAAGCATCCGCTGTTCTCCAAGGAGGCAGAGGCAGAGTACCGTCAGGCGCTGAAGGAAACCGGCGTGGAGATC
>JAUNIY010000244.1 GCA_030523305.1 Eubacteriales bacterium | reverse complement strand
CGATCACCATGACGAAAGAATTGCCGACGGAAGCAAAGGCTGTCATGACACTGGAGCACGAGGGAAAGCAAACCATGCTGGTGGGCACCTATCCAGTCAGCCCGGACACGTTCACGATACCAATGACAACCGCAGAACAAAAATGGAAAGCGGTTGTGACCAAAGTGGATGTGGATACCGGAACAGCGCAGGGCGACGCATCGCTGGATGGTGCGGTTTATACGCTGTACAAAAATGGCACGGCAGTTCAAACCTATACCGTACAAAACGGAACGTTTACCACGGACGAATATCTGTGCACCGAGGAGGACGGTGTATATACGCTGAAGGAAACCACCGCGCCGAAGGGATATCAATTAAACAGCACAGTATATCAGCTGACAACCAGCGCGTCTCACTACACCGAGGGCAGCAACAGCTTTCCGATTACGGTTTCCGATGATGTCGTCAAAGGCAAAATTCAGGTGAAAAAATATGCGTACAATTCGACTTGTGAGGAAAAACAGAATGAAAACGGCGCAACGTTTCGTGTCTGGCTGAAATCTGCCGGAAGCTATGACAAAGCCGGGGAAACCGTCCGTGATGTCATTACGATTGGCGCCGACGGTACAGGCATATCAAAGGAGCTGCCGTATGGCACATATTGTATTCAGCAGGACACAGGCTGGGATGGATATGATGTGGATAGCACCATATACGAAGCGACGATTCATTCCAACGAAACGACAGTCACAGAAGATTCCAGTGGAAAATCATTGGAGATTTATAACGACATCTGGCGAGGTACACTGCACATCGTCAAGGTGGACGGCGATACCAGGGAACCGCTTGCCGGAGCGGAATTTTTGCTGACCGGTTCGGATGGCTCTGAAGTTACCGGCGTGACCAATGAAAACGGCAAGCTGTCATTTGAAAATCTGCTCTATGGCGTGACGTACACATGGAAGGAGATCGAAGCTCCACAGGGCTATCTGTTGGACGAGGAAAACACCGGCACATGGACAGTAGAAAAGCACGACGATGCAACGACCGTGACATGTGAGAATCACCGCAGACCGGGCAGCATTGTCGTGACCAAACAGGATGCAAACGGCGAACTGTTGGCGGGCAGCACATTCTTGCTGGAATATCTGGACGGCGATACATGGAAGCCAGTGACATACCGAAATGACAGCGCCATTACGGCAGGCGGCTGCACAAGCGAAGGCTTGTCCGACGGCTGCCTGACCACGGATTCCACAGGCGTTATCATTTTTGAAGGGCTTTGGGCGGATTCCAGCTTGAAATACCGTCTGACAGAGGTTGCCGCGCCGGAAGGATATGAACTGCTTTCGGATCCCATATTTGAAGGCGTCTTGCCAGCGGAATATGACGAGAATGAGGTTTCCACTGAGCCGGATGAAGTGAAGGACAGAACGGCATATTTCTATGACTTGCGCTTTACCGTTCACAATGGACAAGCGTATACCATGCCGATGACAGGCGGCAATGGATTCCCGCTGATGCCGCTTGCAGTAGTGCTGATGGCATTGGGCGGAGCAATTGGTATGTATGTAAAATCGAAAAAATGGAGGAACGAAAAATGAGGTTTTGTAAATTCAAACAACTGGGCGCGTTGGCGCTCAGTATGGCGCTTATGGCAAGCGCTATGCTTCCGGCTATGGCGGCAGAGGAAGCCACAGCAACGGTTGACACCAGCCGCAGTACATCCCTTACCGTATTGAAATACGATATGACAGGTGCAGAGGAAGACGGTATTTGGTCGACCGACAGCTATGTATCGACCGGTCTGCTGGATGATGCGGTCAACAATACACTCAGCCAATATGCGATTCAAG
>JAUNIY010000243.1 GCA_030523305.1 Eubacteriales bacterium | reverse complement strand
AGCAGGTCAACGCCTTCCTCGTGGCGCAAAATCCCTTCATGGATATCCATTGGTACATCATCCACGATGTTCTGCATCACGGTCGAAAGCGTGATCGGCAGTTCATCCGGCTGTTGCCATCCGAGCGCCATCGTGAGATTCGCCTGTGCATCGGCATCGATCAGCAGAACACGTTTGCCTTGATTCGCCAGCCCGACGCCGAGATTGACGGTTGTTGTGGTTTTTCCGACGCCGCCCTTCTGATTCGTGAGTGCAATGACTTTACAGCTTGTCATTGGATTCACCCCTTTCCGAAATAGATTTAGCCGCCATTGTAGGCGGCTAAGTACGCTGAAAACTGTCGATGAACGCAAAAAAGCCGCTTACTCTTTACGAATAAGCGGCAAAAATCTTCACGATTCTCAGCTTGTTTACAGCACCAAACTGCAAACTACTCTGTATGTTTCCACGATACAAAGCTATGTACATCATTCTATTTTCAAAAAGAGCTGAACAGTAATGTTCTATGTTATCCGCCTTGCATATCTTTTATATATGATATCGTACGAATCATTTTTAGTATATCCAAAAAAGATTACTTTGGCAAGCCATTTTATAATGATGGTATCCATTGGATTCACAAAAAATTAAAATTGTCAACTTTATAAGTAGAAAATTCGCATCATTGTGACTTTTCCTTTCTAATTCTATACTATTTTTGACTTTTCAAACTGGATCAATAAAAATCTCTATTACCTAACAGAAAGGAAATAATCTCATGAATGAATTAAGTATTACAAAACGTACACTTTCAGATGGTTCAATCAGATACCAATATCGGTTTGAGTGCGCATCAATCGGTGGAAAAAGAAAGTGGATATCAAAGAGTGGATTTAAGACAAAAAAGGCTGCCAGAGAAGCCGGACAAGTTGCAATGGCTGAATACTATCACACTGGTAAAAAGCGTCCACAACAATCTACCATGTCATTCGCTGACTTTCTTATTCACTGGCTTGAACATGACTGCAAAGTTGACTTAAAGCCTGCAACAGTCAAAAACTATGAAAAGCGAATCAGGCTATATATCATACCCAAGTTAGGACGGTATCTTCTTAATACGATACAAGCTGATGATCTGCAAGGTCTGCTTACCGAAATGTACAACCAAGGGTTCAGTAGGAACACACTCTCTGTTATCAAAGGAATCTTCACAAAATCATTTGGCTATGCTGTTAAACAGAAATATATTCTGCACTCTCCTGCCGCTAATTTGAAAATTCCTAAGAAACAGATGCCTGAAATTCCAACCCGCTGTGCACCTCACGTTTATATCCCTTCCGAAAAAATACATCAAATTTTTGAACGTTTTCCAGAAGGTACACCTACGCATATTCCTCTTATGTTCGGATATAAATGTGGTCTTCGGCTTGGCGAAGCATTCGGCGTATGCTGGGAAGATATCGACTTTGAAAAGAAAACTCTGTACGTTCAGCACCAAGTACAGTGGAAAGAAGACCACACCAAAACAAAGAGTCAAAAAAAGCGGATGAATGGAATCCCGGAAACTGGTAACGGGTATTGGTATCTTTCCAATCCAAAGTACGATTCATTCCGAACAATTGAACTAGACGAACAGCTCTTACAATTGCTTTCCCGTGAACTTCAACGTCAGAAGAAAGCAGAAGCCTATTATGCAGAATATTACACACATTACTATGAAGCAGTGAACCATGCGATTACAACAGATCCATCCGGTACGCCTCTACATCTTGTCTGCGTCCGCGAAAGTGGCATGTATATTCATCCTCGCACCATGCACCATACCTCTGCAATCATTCATCACAAAATGAATTATCCCGACTTCGACTTCCATAGTCTACGCC
>JAUNIY010000076.1 GCA_030523305.1 Eubacteriales bacterium | reverse complement strand
GGCGGCGTGACTTATTCGCCTTGTTATAATATGTTTTATTTTTTTTAAAATACATTGACATCCAAACGTGCGGGTGATACACTGAAGCAGAACCGACCGGTCGGTCGGAAATGTAGATATTCTATCACGCAGGAGAAAAGAGCTATGTCAAAATTCAGTGTCAAACAACCGTTTACCGTTTTGGTGGGCATTGTGCTTGTACTGGTGCTGGGTGTTGTTGCATTCACCAAAATGACGACAGATCTGTTGCCTAATATGGATTTGCCTTACATGGTTGTGTATGCATCCGATCCGGGCGCAACGCCGGAGGCTGTGGAAGAGTCCGTGACAAAACCGCTGGAATCTGCATTGGGCAGTACGACGGGGCTAAAAAATATTACGTCGGTCTCCAGCGAAAATGTCGGTATGGTTATCATGGAATTTGCGCAGGGTACCGACATGAATGCAATCAGTATTGAAATGAGCAATACGATTGACCAAATCAAAGGCACCTTGCCGGAGAATGCAAGTACGCCTGTCATGATGCAGATCACGCCGGACATGATGCCGGTTATGGTTGCCAGCGTGGATGTGGACGGCATGGAGTCTAAGGAAGTCTCTGATTACATCAGCGATGAATTGCTGTCCAGGTTTGAACGGCTGGACGGTGTAGCGTCTGTCGATACGACCGGACTGTTGACATCAGAGGTCCAGGTAACATTGGACCAGGACAAGATTGATGAACTCAACGATAAAGTGTTGGCGGCTGTCGATGAAAATCTGGCAGAAGCAAAACAGCAGCTGGATGAAGGACAGGCGGAGTTGGATTCTGCGAAGGCGCAGCTGAAAGCTGGCCAGAACGAGCTGGATTCTCAAGCAGATTCTGCGACGGCACAGCTGAGCCAGGCTAGCGCGCAAGTGGATTCCATCAATGCGCAGCTCAATGCGTTGCTGAGCCAGGAGACGACGCTGACGGCGAATAAAACCGCATTTGAAACCGAGAAGAAAGCGCTGCAGCAGTATGCGGATATGGATGATCAGGTGCGTACATTGGCGATTATGATTGTCGCATATGATTTGACTGGCAATATCCCAAACGTCAGTTTCCCGCCGACTTCGGACGACATCACCAGCATCGCCAATAGCTCTACACAGGTTCTTGAAGCATTGAAGGATCCGGCGACATACATTGGGTCTATGACGGACGAGAACTATGCGGCCGCGATCCAGGCATTGCAGGGCCTTGCTTCGGATAAAGTGGATTTGTCCCAGATTTCCGGCGTATCTCGCTCCGATTTCACTACACTGGTGACGACGACCTCTTATGCATCCGAGCGTGTAGAGGAAATCTCCAATGAACTGAATAACATCAATACCGAATTGGCAACGGCTTCTGCGATGAAGACTGAGCTGCAATCGTCTTTGGAACAGGCTCAGGAAGCATATGCGCAGCTGGAGGCTGCAAAGCTTTCCGCGACCATTGGCATTGCGCAGGGTGCAGCGCAGCTGACAACAGGAGAGGCATCGCTGGAAAGTGCGCAGCAGCAGCTGGATCAGGCGACGGAGGAATTTGAAGACGCCCGCGACGCCGCATATGAGTCTGCGGACATCAGCGGCATTGTTACGGCGGATATGATTAGCAACATCCTAGTTGCGGAAAACTTTGAGATGCCGGCGGGCTATATTTCAGATGCGAGCGACAATTCTTATGTCCTGAAAGTCGGGGAAACCTATGATTCCATTGATGATCTGTCTAATATGATCCTGTTTAGCATGGATTTGGACGGTATCGGGGATATCCGCTTGTCCGATGTAGCGTCAGTAGAATATGCAAGCGAAAATGAGGACGATTCGTTTGCGCAGGTAAATGGCAACGATGCCGTGATTCTGAGCTTCTCCAAGCAGTCTACAGCTTCTACCTCTACGGTATCCGAGGCGATCAACGAGGAAATTGAGGCGTTGCAGGCTGAAAATGAGCATGTACATGTCACGCCGCTGATGGATCAGGGCGATTATATTCAGTTGATTGTGAGCAACGTACTGTCCAATTTGGTATTTGGCGGATTGTTGGCCGTGCTCGTGCTGTTGGTATTCCTGCGCGATCTGCGCCCGACCATTATCATCGCGTTCAGCATTCCGCTTAGCGTGCTGTTTGCTATTGTGCTGATGTACTTCAGCAATATGACGCTGAATATCATTTCGCTGTCTGGCTTGGCGTTGGGCGTTGGCATGCTGGTGGACAACTCTATCGTTGTCATTGAGAATATTTATCGTTTGCGAAACTTGGGTATGCCCGCGGCAAAGGCCGCTGTGCACGGCGCACAGCAGATGAGCGGTGCGATCTTTGCCTCTACGCTCACGACGATCTGCGTATTCCTGCCTATTGTATTCACAGAGGGTATCACGCGGCAGCTGTTTGCCGATATGGGATTGACCATTGCATATTCACTTTCCGCATCGTTCATTGTGGCATTGACAGTTGTGCCGGCGATGGGCGCTTCCATGCTGAAGAAGGAAAAAGCGACTTCTCACAGTAGATTTAACATCTTCCTCCGAGGATATGAGCGGGTATTGCGCTGGTGTTTGGCGCACCGGGCCATTACACTCGGCGCAGCGGTGGCGTTGCTCATCTTTGCTGGATATACGGCACTGAACATGGGTATGATCTTTATCCCATCGATGTCTTCGGATCAGATGAGCGCGACCCTGACCATGCCGGACGATTCGGATGACATTGAGACCGAAGCGACAGTCGACAAGGCGATGCAGATCATGCAGGATATGGACGGCATACAGACGGTTGGCGCAATGTCCGGCAGCTCCAATATGATGTCTTCGTCAGGGGGAGACGCAAGTGTGACCTTCTATCTGATTTTGGAGGAAGGCGCCGACAACAGCGTCATTGCAGATGAAATCGAGCAGCAAATGGAAAGTGTGAACTGTGAAATCAGCGTTTCGGAATCCAATATGGATTTGAGTTCGGTTTCCGGATCGGGCGTACAAATTGACGTATATGGAGATGATCTCGATCAGCTGCAGGAGGTCTGCGCCGATCTTGCGAAAAATCTAGAGCAGGTCGAAGGATTGGAAGAAATTTCGGATGGAAATGAAGACCCGGATATGCAGAAGGTCATTACGGTCAACAAAGATGCGGCAATGCGCGAGGGCTTGACAGTGGCGCAGGTATATGCATCGTTGGCCCAGGATCTGACCAATGAAGTGAATTCCACGACGCTGTCGGTTGGAGAGGAAGACTTGCAGGTCGTTGTCATCAAGCCATCTGAGGTGACCACGGAAAACCTAATGGAGCAGACGGTCGAATCCACGGATGCGACAACGGGAGAAACGAAAGAGGTGGCACTGGACACCATTGCATCCCAAAAGGAAAGCCAAGCGCCGACTTCTATCAACCGTTCTAACAATGAGAGAATGATGTCTGTAACCGCTGCGGTAGATGACGATCACAACGTTACGTTGGTCAGCAGCGAGGTACAAACCATGTTGGACAATTATGATACCCCGGACGGTATCCGTATGGAAATTACGGGTGAAAACGAGACCATCATGGATGCGATGAGCGATTTGATGCTGATGCTGTTGTTGGCGGTCATCTTTATTTACCTCATTATGGTGGCGCAGTTCCAGAGCCTGCTCAGCCCGTTTATTGTTATGTTTACGCTGCCGCTTGCGTTTACCGGTGGATTCCTAGCACTGGTTATTACCCGCCAGGAGCTATCTGTCATTTCTATGCTGGGCTTTATCCTGCTGGCAGGCGTTGTTGTTAACAATGGTATTGTATTTGTCAGCTGTGTCAACGAACTGCGATTGGATGGTATGCCAAAACGAGAAGCACTGGTAGAAGCCGGAAAAATGCGTATGCGCCCGATTTTGATGACTGCGTTGACCACAGTCCTTTCGATGTCCACCATGGCGCTTGGCATCGGCGCAGGCGCGGAGATGGGACAGTCTATGGCAATTGTTGTCATCGGTGGCCTTTCCTATGCGACCGTACTGACTTTGATCATTGTACCGATTATTTATGATCTGCTGAATCGCAAGAAGGAACTGAAACGCGTTGATATTGGCGAACAGGATGGTGAGGACGATGTATGAACCAACAGCATATTCGCCAAAGGAGATTGCGGCTTTTCAAGGGTTGTTCCGCTTAGCAGCGTGTGGAAAACATTTTTCCAGCATCAAGGTACAGGATATTGCAACGGCCGCTGGGATAGGAAAAGGTACATTGTATGAATATTTTTCCTCCAAGGAAGAGATCCTTTCCAGTGCCGTTGTGTATGCGATGGAAAAAATTGTAGGTTGGATGGAGAAGCAGCTGAAAAATCCGGTTTCGTTATATCAGATATTGGACGGCTTTGTTGAAGAGCTGCAAACTGAGAACCTTTTGCCGTTTTCTTCCTTGATATCGCTGATTTCGATGGTTTCAATGGAACAGAGGAAGCAGATTCAGGAACAGAACCATGAGAGGATGAGGCGGATTTTGGCTCAAATGCAACGGTATGAGCAGCAGATTTTTGCAATTGGACGCAAAAATGGAGAGATCGCGCCGGAGCTGGATGACATATTTTGTGAGTATGTAGTGATTTCTGCCTTGGCAGGTATTGCGGGAAGGAACCTTGGCTCGCATCAATGCCTGGAAGGGAAAAACGATTGGGATATGGCGCGCAAACTGGTTTTTCGTTCACTGCGTCCGTAATCGTACATTTGTGTTTGCATTTCATCCCCGCTGTGGTATAATAGCTGTAAACCGCTTGCATACAAGGAATGATGCTGCGGGATACAGCTGCGCCTGTTGCGGCATATGCGATATATGAAAAAATAGCACATCTGTATGACAGATGTGGGGAGGAAGAGAGCTAAGATGAACGCTGAAAACATTGCGCTGCTGACAGATTCCTGCGCAGATATTCCGGCAGAAGTTTTGAAGCAGCACTCGATTTACACTGTGCCGTTTACCATTACCTTTCCGGAAGGTTCTTACCAGGACGGCGTCGATATTTTCCCGGATGATATTTACCGCAGACAACCGGATGAGGTGATTCAAACGTCGCTGCCATCGGGCGCTGCGATTGCGGATACCATTCAGAAAATCAAAGATGATGGTTATCACAAGGCCATTGCGATCATGCTGTCGAGCGGACTGAGCGGCTGCTACCAAATGGTCCGCATGATGGCGGAAGAAACGGAAGGACTGGATATCGCAGTGTTTGACTCTATGAGCGGCAGCCTCGGGCAGGCGGCAATGGTGCTTACCGTTGCGCGTTGGCTGGAAGAAGGCCGTACATGGGACGATATTTTACAGATGCTTCCGCGGCTGATGAAAAATACGTATCCGTATTTTTCTGTAGATACGCTGGAATATTTGAAACGCGGCGGGCGGATTGGAAAAATTACGGCGTTGGCTGGCACGGCACTGGGTATCAAACCGATTATCTCGTTTGATCCTGTAACAGGTGAGCTGGCCAGTACGCATAAAATACGCGGGCGCCATGCGGCGATGAAAAAGCTGGTACAAGTTGCCATTTCCCATATTGACCCGGCGAAACGCTACAATATCATGTGGGCGCATGGCGGTACGCCGGAGGAAGGGGCGCAGATCGCGCAAATGCTGCGCGAAGCGGCACCGGATTTTGTACAGGAATTCTCCGGGGAAATCGATTGTACGCTTGCCTCTTATGTCGGTCCACATCTATTGGGTGCAGCGGTACAGGTTTTGGACGATGATATGTAACAAATTGACGGCGTGAAAAAACAAAAGAGAAAGGACAGCGTAGCGTTATGGCTTGCTGTCCTTTTCTTTGTGGTATCAAAAGAAATAGAAAAGCCGCAGGGCCAATCGCCCTGCGGCCTCAGCTGCTTATGCAGCCGTTAAGGTCTTTTTTGACCGGATGAATTTATTTGCAGTACCGCTGAATATGGCGTGCGGTCTCTTCTGCGGCGGTCTTGATGTTTTCGTCGGTGGTCATCTTGTAGTAGTCCGGACGGAATACTTCCATGGTGATGAAGCCGTTTTCAAAGTCATAACCGATCTTGCGCAAGGTATCTGCATACCGCTTGTGATCCAGGCAGCCGCGCGGATCGGATGGCCACAGGCGCTTAGCATCGGTGTTGTATGCTGCGCCGCACGGCAGGTCTTCCATGTCGTTCAGGTGCCATACAAAGATTTTCTTGCCATCGGCCTGTTCCAGTGCTTCCCAGGTAGAAGCCATTGCGTGGAAATGATACTGATCGAGGGTAACGCCCATCAGCGGGGAATCAACCAGCTTAACGATTTCATAAGCGTCGTCAAACGTGTTGATGGACATGGTCGGCGCGCCGCAGAATTCCAAGGACAGCTTGAGGCCGGTCGGCTCGCACTTCTTGACCATTTCCTTCAGAACAGCAACAGCGTCGTCGCGGATTTCCTGACGGGTTGCATGGATGTTCTTCTCTGCCAGATCACAGGACGGAACAACAACGACCATGTGGCAATCTAGCGCCTTGCACTTCTCGATGATGTCATCCAGCTCGTCCATGACGGCTTTCTTTTCTTCCTCGGTCTGCTTCATATTGAAGAAGCACAGCGCGTTGTAGGACAGCGGTACAATGTCGTTGGCATCCATGAACGCCTTCAGCTCTTCCAATGTGCCGCCCTCTTCCAGGTACTTTGCCAGGCAGTCAAAACGGATATCAATACCCTTGATGCCATACTTTGCGCAAGCCTTCAGGTCAGCCATCAGGGACTGATCTGCACAACCCTGGTTGCCATCCCAAGTGCAACCTTCGTTAAAACCCATCTTTAGCATATGTGTTGTCTCCTTTTACTTTCCGTGTACGGCCGGAATGAGCGAACCCATTCCGGCAATATTATTCTTTTATATGGTGTGTCAGCATTACTTCTTATAGAAGTCCGGGGTACCGCCGGTAACGACCTTCTCTGCCACGCCGGTCGTCTGAGATTTTACCAGAGCGTCCGCTGTGATGGAAGCGACATAGCCGTCCCAAGCCGAGGAGCCGCCAGTCTCACCCTTCAGCGCGTGGTCAACCCAGTCCTGAATCTCGACATCATAGGAATCCATGAAGCGCAGGATCCAGTTGTCTTCGATCTTGGTGGAAACATTGTTTGCATAGCGCACGGTCGGGAAGGACGGGCACGGCAGGTTGATGACGCCGTTTTCGCAAACAACTTCGCAGTTGATATCATAACCAAAGCCACAGTTTACGTTGACTTCCAGGATGGTGACGATGCCGGTCTTGGTCTTCATAATCATGACCTGCGGATCCTGCAAGCCCTTATGTGCTTTGGAAGAAACCTTCGGCATGATGCACTGTACTTCATCCCACTCGTCGTCGATCAGCCACGGCAGAACGTCGATTTCATGAATCGCTGTGTCCGTAACAGCCATAGCGGTGGTGTAATCTTCTGCTACGCCGTCAGCACGATGGGTGCATTTGAGAACCATCGGTGCGCCGAATTTGCCTTCGTCAATCAACGCCTTGACCTGGTTGTAACCGCGGTCGTAGCGGCGCATAAAGCCAACCTGTACCAGATGTTTGCCGCCTGCGATTTCTGCATCAACGATTTCCTTGCATTCTGCAGCGGTGTTGGTCAGCGGCTTTTCGGTGAATACCGGTTTGCCAGCAGCGATAGCCTGCAGAACCGGTGTTTTGTGGAATGCACCCGGTGTGGTAACAACGACTGCGTTAACGTCAGGATCGTTAATCGCTTCCGCAGAATCCGTATATACCTTGGTGCCTGGGCCGGCGATTTCAGCTGCTGCCTTTGCGCCTGCTTCAAATACATCGCATACTGCGACAACCGTTGCTCCCTTGATTCTGTTCTGAATTCGGTCGATGTGCTGTTTGCCGATCATGCCGCAACCAATCAACGCAATTCTCAGTTCATCCATGTCAAAAACCTCCAAAATCGTAATATGAAACCAGCTGCCACGCTGATCTCCTTTGTTGTTGTACCTAAAGTATAAGCGAAAAGATTGTGCAAATCAATACATAAAAACGCCGAAAAAATCTGAAATTTGTACACAAATGCTAGACAACTCAAAATTTTTTGATATTTTCGAGCATGTACAGCTGAAAAACAAAAGAAAAAACGAAAAATATGAACTTTTTATGGAGGTAAAAATATTTTTTTCTTTGCGTTCACGTGAACGCATGGCTGAAAAAAGTGACAAAAAACACCCTGTATATTCAGGGCAGATTGAACAAAAACGCCCTCGTGCTGGCTTGCATGACAAAATCCAGTGCGAAAGCGTTTGTGCAAATTATACATTGTATTTATTTTTGATTGCGATATCGGTATAAAAGTGCTTGCTTTTCGGTATTTTCCCGGAAAAAATGTAATCAAAAAGGATCATAATCGGTTGGAAGCCTTGGGTGTGCGCATCTTGTCCAATCAGGAAGTCTATACGACTGTCAAGCAAATTTCGGATATTATTGGGAACCAGATCGAAACAGATGACACGGACAGAATCTGCATAGCCTGTGCGTTCCAACGCACGGCATACGCCGGATTGGCCGCCTGCAGCCATATAAATTGCCGTAAGGTCGGGGTGCTGCCGCAGGGTTTCTTCCGTCAGTTCCTGCGTGAGCAGCTCGTCGTCTTGACAATAGACAGGGGGAAGCGTCCGGATCCGCGGGAAGCTGTTATGGATTTCAGAGCAGAAGCCTTCGATGCGCAGGGTGTGGGAATGGTTGTACTGGTATCCTGAGATCGGGAGCACGAGGCCGTCTCCCGGCGTAATTGCATGCAGCAGCCCAGCGCAGGTGCGGCCCGCTAGCTCACTGTTTTGACCCACGAAGCAGAGACGTTTGGTATTGTCGATATCTGCATTGAATGTGACGACGGGAATATTATTTTCGATCAAGCTGTTGATTTTATCGCGGATCCGCGGATCATAGGCCGGTGCGATGGCAAGCCCGTGAATCCCCTCCGATACCAGTTCATCAATCATGCGCAGCTGATCCTCCACATCCAGGCCAACGCCGGAGCGCACGATCACCTCCGCGCCAAAAGCAGCTACGTCGCTGGCCGCGTCGTCAATGCCGGAGCGCAGCAGATGCATGAACGGTGTTTCGGTTGCCTGTGCAATCACGCCGATTTTCATCGGGTGGTTGGTCATTGCCAATGCTTTTCCGGCGCGGTTCGGCTGATATCCCAGTTCAGTTGCAATCTTTTTGATCCGCTCTGCAACCTCTGGCTTGACGCGACCGCGATTGTAGAGCGCACGGTCGACTGTACCGCGGGAGACGCCGGCAAGCTCTGCAATTTGTTTTAACGTAACTGCCATGGAAAACACCTCGTTTGTTTTGTATCACGATAGCATTGATGTGCGTGCGAAATGCACGCTTATATGTATAAAATGCTGTTTTTAGATATATTGATGCTGTAACATTTTTTTATGCGGATTTCCGGCAAACAGCTGTCTTTCTGCTGAGTCGTGTGCGCTGTTGTATTTACATATACAAAAATACGTTCTTTGGGAAAAGATAAGCTGCACGCAGAAAACACAATATGGGTTGATTGGAACGGCCAGTAAAACCAACGCGACCATGGATTGGTATGCGCGCAGTAGATGGAAGAGGTATGTATCATACAATGGATTGTATAGACAATTGAATGGCAATTTTTTGCTTTGATTTTGTACACAATACCTTTTCTTTACTAATTTAACATGGAAGAAGCTGCTTTGCAAGCACTTTCTGCATATTCGTAGCAAAATTTGGTGTTTGCGGACATGCAGAAGAAATCAAACCGAATACCGCAAGGTTGGGCAGGATGATTATGGATTTTCACGTTGTTCTTTGTTATAATAGTCCTATTCTACAACAGGAGGGACGTCATAAATGAAAAAACGGATGCTAGGAATTGTGGTGTGCTCCATCATAGCATTGTTTTTGCTGTGTGCGTGCACGCGAAGTACCTATACGCAGGAGGATATTGGAGAGCCGCAGGAAGAGGTTTCTGAAGAAACCATCCAGGGACGTTGGTATTTTGAAGGCCATGCCACGGCGTACATTGATTTCCATGAGGATGGTACCTATGCCACGAACAATGAGGGCAAGGAAGGAAAAGGCACGCATACGCTCAGCGATGATTTTCAAACGGTACATTTGACAGAAGAGACTTCGAATATCGATGAGGATGTTTCTGTGATGTATGGCGACGACATCCTATATTTGATTTGGCAGAGCAGCAGAGAACAACTGTTTACCCGCAGCATCACAGATGAAAACGAATAGAGTACAAAAAACCACCGTTGGGTGGTTTTTTTGTGCCAATTATGCTGGTTTCATGCAATGCAAAAGCCCCCTGCTCAGGAATGCAGGGGGCATGCTGGAAAGATGTAAAGGATGAAAAAGTCATTACAGGAAAAATCCCAAAGCGGGATTTGTTTCGATTGCTTATGCTGCGAGGCAAAGCGGGGAGAATACGAAGTAGAAAATAGCTGCAACAGCCAAACCGATAATGGTAAGGTGCCAACGGTACTTCCACGGTTTCAGATCGACTGCGCCGACATCTGGTACGGTGTACTCTTCGCTCGGGCAAACCTTGGAAAGTACAAACATGATGATCAGATAGAGCGGGAACAGGACAGCCATTGCGTACAAGTAATGAATTTCCTCGGTGGTTCCCGGATAGCACGGGGAGATCAACAGGAATGCACCGTATACGACGAAGTGGATGACCGTAATCAGGTACGGTGTAAACTTCGGCGCACGACGGAACCACATAACACCCAATACGGTGCACAAAACCGGCAAGGATAGGAAATTTGCCAGTGAGTTCAGGAAGGTGGTAATGCCGTTGGCGTACATGACAAACGGCGCGATGATGATCGAGATGATAGCGGCGAAGGTACCATACGTTTTGGAAACCTTGACCAGCTGTGCATCCGTCTTACCCTGTCCATACTTGGAATCTTTATAGATATCCAAGGTGAACATGGTGCATGCGGAGTTCAGGACGGAATTGAAGGAAGACAGGATTGCGCCAAACAGTACAGCGGCAAAGAATCCCATAATTGGCGTCGGAACAACGTGTGCAATCAGCGCTGGGTATGCCATGTCGATCGGGGAGGTGGAGCTGTTGATTACGTCCTGGATGGCCGGCATATGGTATGCAATGATACCTGGGAAGATCAGATACAACGGGCCCAAGCACTTTAGGAAGCCGCAGTAGATTGCGCCCTTCTGGCCTTCCGCTAGGCTTTCGGCAGCGAGGGAACGCTGTACAAAAGACTGGTTGGTGCACCACCAATACAGGTTAGAGAATAGCATGCCGGTAAAGATCAGAGGCCACGGCAGGTTTGGCTGGGCCGAGTTCCATGCGGACCATGCGTTCAGCTTTTCCGGCTCATGGTTCAGGATATATGTCCAGCCATCGAGAATACCGGAGCCGCCGGTCTCTTTGCCCAGTACGGACAGCGCGATGAATGGAATCAGGAAGCCGGCGATCAACAGGCCGATGCCATTGATGGTATCGGATACAGCGACGGCTTTCAGGCCGCCGAAGATGGCATAGCAGGCGCCGACGATACCAATCACGACGCTGAGTACACAAACAGCCATAAACAGATTGCCGTTAAACAAGGTATCAAAATTAAAAATACGTACAAATGCCACTGCACCCGAGTACAGGATAACCGGCAGATTCAGGAACGAATACATCAGAACGATGATGACAGAGAACATCAGCTTTACGCCCTTGCCAAAGCGTTCTTCCATCATGGCAGGGATGGTAGTGGTACCCATTTTCAGGTAGCGCGGCAGGAAGTAATGAGCCAGAAACAGCAATGTGAAGATGGAACCAACTTCAAATGCGGACGGGCTCATATTGGTTGCCCAAGACTGGCCGTTCAGGCCGACCAGCTGCTCGGCAGACAGGTTTGTCAGCAGGAGGGATCCTGCAATGACGTAGCCAGGAAGGCTGCGGCTTGCCAGGAAATAACCATCTGCGGATTCCAGGTTGTCTCCCTTGGTCTTCAAGCTTGAAATAATTGCTACAAGTGCTGTGAAGGCGAGAAAGGTGATGACAACCCAAATCGTGGAGTTAAAGAAACCCATGAATATCCTTCTTTCTAAATTTTTCCTTTTGTTGTTATACCAATTCCTTAAAATCCTTTCATATCCTTTAAAACTCTCTCCAGAAACAGAACATCGTATAGAATGGGGAACACAATGGAAAACGAAAAGCCAAACGCCTGGGATCAAGGTTCTGATAAGCTTCTCCCAACAGCGTAGCGTTATGCCACGCTGTTATGCAATTGTAAAGGTGCAGCAGGATCAACATATTTTATACCAATACAAAGAGTAAAGCGCTCAGCAAACCAGGCTAATATCGCAAGTGGATTTGCGGATGGCAGGCTGGAATACGTTTCTATGAAATTGGATAATATGCACAAAAAATATAAAATAAATTGTTTAA
>JAUNIY010000242.1 GCA_030523305.1 Eubacteriales bacterium | reverse complement strand
GAAAAGGGAGAACGATACGCAAGAAGTGCGTTTCAGGCGGGTATGTTGACACGTTTTCTGCTCAGTGTATTGATTGATGCGGACCGCTGGGATTCTGCATGCTTTGAGTACGGCAGAGATTCCATGAAGCAATCGAATCCGGTGCCGGATTGGGCACAGTTGTCTAAACGGTACGAAGCGTATGCGAAGGAGACATTTACCGGTACAGGAGAACTGGACCGAAAACGGCAGGAAATTTCCGATCTCTGTGTAGAAAAGGCAGATGGAAGAACTGGAATTTACCGGCTTTCCGTTCCCACTGGAGGCGGGAAGACCTTTGCCAGCCTCCGTTATGCCATGAAGCATGCCAAACAAAACGGACAGCAGCATATTTTTTATATTATTCCGTATAATACCATTCTCGATCAGAATGCAAAGGATATTCGTGAGGCATTGGCACAGTATGAGGGAATTTTGGAGCATCATTCTAATGTGATGGTGATGCAGGAGGATGATAAAGAGGAAGAGCTGCTGCGGTACAAGCAGCTGACAGAGCGCTGGGACAGCGATATCATTCTTACCAGTATGGTACAGTTCCTCAACGCATTATTTCGCAAGGAAAATACCAATGCACGGCGGATGCACCGGCTGACCAATGCAGTGCTGATTTTTGATGAAATTCAGGCACTGCCACGACATTGTAAGGGATTATTTGAACGGCGATTACCTTTCTGACAACTTGCTGCCATTCCACCGTGCTGCTTTGCACGGCGACACAGTTGGAATTAAACTTGCCGGTGAAACCGGAAGAGCTGATGGGGACAGAGGAAGATCTGACTGCGTTGAACCGTGCCTTGAAACGGGTGGAATACTTGCCGCAGATCGAATCAAAACGCAGCAATGAGCAGGCAGCAGACGGACTTTTTGCATTATTAACGGAAAAATCTTCTGTTTTGATGATTGCCAACACAAAAGCTGCTGCATGGGATATTTATGAGAAAACCTGCGAGCGGTTAAAAGCGGATGAGTATGATCTGGCTGACATACAGCCTGGATTAACAGACGAAGAAATTCGGAAACAGGCGAAATATGCAGAGGATTTTGAAATTCTATGCGTTTATCTGAGTACGCTGCTGTGTCCGGCACATCGAAAGGAATATATTCGATGGGTCATCAACTGGACAAAGAGCGGAGGACGGGCGTTGTGTGTCTCTACCGCACTGATTGAAGCGGGAATCAATGTCAGTTTTCCGGTCGTTGTCCGCAGTCTTGCCAGTTTGCCTAGTATTATACAAGCAGCAGGACGCTGTAACCGCAATCGGGAACAAGCAGTGGGCGAAGTATATATCTGGGAGCTTGGCGAAGAAAAATTGTCCAGCTTGAAAGAGATTCAGCAGGGAAAAGACATCAGCAAAACGATGATTGAACAGTGGGACAGGGAATATGATGCGCTGAGCGACCCGGAAGGGATACGGCTCTATTTCGGAAAAGAACAGCAATATACCAAGGATCACGAGCTTTATCCGATCGGAAAAAATACAGGGCTCACGTTGGTTGGTCTGCTTTCCGACAATCCGAAGCGGACGGCAGCATTAAAGAAAAAACCGCCGATGAATCAGAGTTTTCAGGAAGCCGGAAAAGCGTTTGAGGTTATTCCCCAGAAGACCAAGCCAGTGATTGTTCCATATCGAGAAGGTGAGGAGCTGATTGCACAGTTAAACGGCAGCCATACCATGGAGGAAGAAATCCGGCTTATGCGGCAGATGCAGCAATATTGCGTCAATCTGTACGATAATATGTACAGGCGCTTGGAAGAGGAAGAGGCACTGTATCCAGTTGGAGAGAATCAAATTATGGTCCTGAAAAAGGAATATTACAGCGAAACGAGCGGCGTAAAAACAGAAGCTGGGGAGCTGGAAGCAATGATCTTTTGAGCGTTCTCATATTAAAA
>JAUNIY010000075.1 GCA_030523305.1 Eubacteriales bacterium | reverse complement strand
ACCCACGTGTTCAGCTTGGAAGGCTGACATTCTACCATTGAACTACACCCGCAGGCTTTCACAATGCTTAATTAGTATAACAATGACGAGAAAGAATGTCAAGGGAAAATAAATAAAATTTGAGAAAAAATACGAAAAATCAATTGACGAAATAGATGTTATACATGGTTACAGCAAGAACACCGACAAACAAGACAATCAAAGCGCGACAACACCAATTGAGCGCTTTTTGTTTTTTTTCGGCTTCTTGTGTTTTCCCCTGTCGCTTTAAATCCTCCACCTGACGCACCAGCGTGACCGATGGAATCAGCAGGATAATTAGGATGACAATTAAAATAGGTCTCCACATAATGATGTACCTCGATGTTGTAAGAATAGGAGGAAAGTTGCGTTTCTCTCTTATGATATTGAAAAAGATTGCGTGCGCTTCCCTCATCCACCGCTAACGCGGTCCCCCTTCCCCCAGAGGGGGAAGGAAGGTAATCTCGCTGCATAAATGAGATGGGTTCCTCCAGGGCTTCCCCTACGGGGGAAGCTGGCTGGCCGCCAGGCCAGACTGATGAGGGCAAAACGGTTGCCTTTGTTTTTTTAAATCGTTTGAATCTGCACGCCGTCAGCGTTGGCGGTGACATGCGCGCCGCTGAGTGGGTGTTCCCAAGCTGCAATGATGCGGTTGGCAAGCTCGTCTTCCACCTGCTTTTCAATCGTGCGGCGCAGGTTGCGCGCGCCAAATTTGACGGAGAACGATTGCTCAATCAGGTAATCCACCAGTGCGTCGTCCCAACTCAGGCGGATGGCATTTTCGGCGAGCGAATCCTTGAGCTGGCCCAGCATAATGGCTGCAATGCCACGGAAATCTTCCTTTGTCAGATGGGAGAACGAAATGATGTCATCAATGCGGTTGAGGAATTCCGGCCGCATGATTTCTTCCAACGCTTTGCGTGCGCGGTTCTCCTCCTGTTCGGACACTGTCTGACCAAAGCCGACGGCGCCGCCGGAGCGGTCGGAGCCTGCATTGGAGGTCATGATGATGATGGTATTCTCAAACGAAACCGTGCGGCCCTGCGCGTCGGTAATGCGTCCATCGTCCAATATCTGAAGCAGGATATTGAGGACGTCGGGGTGTGCCTTCTCAATTTCGTCGAACAGTACGACGGAGTACGGGCGGCGGCGGACCTTTTCGGTCAGCTGGCCCGCCTCGTCAAAGCCGACATAGCCGGGAGGGGAGCCAATCAGACGCGATACCGTGTGCTTTTCCATGTATTCCGACATATCCAGACGGATCAGGGATTCCGGCGTATCGAAGAGATCCTCGGCCAAAGCCTTGACCAGCTCGGTCTTACCGACGCCGGTTGGGCCGACAAACAGGAAGGATACCGGTTTGTGTTTCGGACTGATGCCAGCGCGCGAGCGGCGTACCGCATGTGCTACGGCGGATACAGCCTTTTCCTGGCCGACAACACGCTTGTGCAGACGCTCTTCCAGCCCGGTCAGACGGGAAAATTCCTGCTCGCATACCTTGGAAGCGGGCACGCCGGTCCATAGCTCGATGACGGAGGCAAGATGCTCGCTCGTCAGCTCCGGCGCCGGGACGCGGCGCAGCTCAGCCAGCTTATTTTCGGTTTGCAGCGCAAGGCTCTTAAGCTGCGCCATGTGTTCATATACTTCGTTGTTCTGTTCCTGCTGGAGCAGCTCATCCTGCTGCTTGCGGATGTCGTCCAGCTTGTCACACAGCTCAGGAATTTGTGCGGTTGCCGGGCTGTCCAGGTTGAGGCGGGAGCACGCTTCGTCGATTAGGTCGATCGCTTTGTCCGGCAGATACCGGTCTGTGATGTAGCGTTCGGACAGCGAAGCCGCCTGCTGGCAAATGGCATCGGAAATGTGTACGCCATGGAACGTTTCATAATAGCCGCGTACGCCCATCAGGATCTTAGCGGTGTCTGCAATCGATGGTTCGCCGATGGAAACCGGCTGGAAGCGGCGCTCGAGCGCGGCGTCTTTTTCGATATATTTGCGGTATTCGGAGAAGGTCGTCGCACCGATCACCTGGATCTCGCCGCGCGAGAGGGCGGGCTTGAGGATATTGGCGGCGTTCATCGAGCCTTCCGCATCGCCTGCGCCGACAATGTTGTGTACCTCATCGATAACCAGGATGATGTTGCCCAGAGATTTGACTTCGTTGATCAGGCTCTTCATGCGGCCCTCAAACTGGCCTCGGAACTGTGTGCCAGCCACCAGGGAAGTCAGGTCGAGCAGATGGACCTCTTTGTTTTTCAGCTTATACGGCACGTCGCCCTTGGCAATGCGGATCGCAAGGCCCTCGGCTACGGCAGTCTTGCCGACACCCGGCTCGCCAATCAGGCACGGGTTGTTTTTTTGCCGGCGATTGAGGATCTGGATCACGCGTTCGGTCTCGCTTTCGCGCCCAATGATGGCATCCAGCTGGCCAAGGCGCGCCCGCGCCGTCAGGTCAGTGCAGAAGGCGGAGAGGTTTTTACGTGCTTTGGCTTCTTTTTTCTTTTTTTGGTGGTCCGTGTCCCGTTCTTCTGTTTTCTGTTCCGATCCCGGTTGGGAATCTGCGGCGTCACCGCGGGAAAACAGTTTTTCCATGAAGGGTGGGAACGTGTGCGTCCCGCCGAAATCAAACGAATCGTCATCCGGCGCGCTCTCGTCCACTTCCTCAGGATCCAGGTCTTCGTCGGTTGTGATAAGGGACTGGATGTTGGACATTTCATCGGTAATCTGGTCAAGATCATCCTCTGTGATGCCCATCTGGCGCATCAGCCCATCGATTGGTTTGAGACCCAGCTCACGGGCGCACTTCAGGCAGTAGCCGTCGTTGGATGCCGAACCGTCTTCCAGCTTAGAGATAAACACCACTGCGACATTCTTGTGGCAGCGGGAGCAAAGTGGCATATGCATATGGGGTATTTTTCCTTTCTTTCGAGATAGCAAACCCTGGCGCCAGTTCTGCACTGGCGCACAGGGGGAATCCTTTTTATTATAATCCAAATGAGGGATAACATGAAAGATTTCTCATTGTTTTAATCGGTGGTCGGCGCAGTTTCAAACAGCGAAACGCCGTCGTTCCAACCGACCAGCGTACTGGCTATGGTAGAACGGGACATCACCGAGGGGGAGAGGATACCGGCGTCGGAATATGTCGATGGGACAACCAGCTTCATCGCCCACAGGACGATGGTGCACAGCGCAAGACCCGTGACAACGCCGAGGGCGCCGCCCAGCAGTGCATTGGCAGAGTGGATCACCGGCAGCCGGGTGATGACGTTCAACAGGATGAGCAGATAATGGATTGCGATGCGCAGGAGAATAAACGCCAAGATGAAAACCAGGACATAGGCCAATGATTCGCCGACCGTCGCGGTTATCCCGCCCAGCAACGCCGTAGCAGGATCGTTGCTTGCCTCCAGCGATTCGGCGGTGACACCGTGATCGGAGAGGATATTTTGCAGATAACCCGACATGCTGTTCCACAGCGCATCGGCCGAGGTGGCAAGGGTATCGAGATGGAACGATTCCTGCACAGGTTCCGTCAGGTGTGGCGCGATGAGGGCGCCGACCGGTTCTTTGAGCCGGGAAGCCGCCAACAGTGCAAGCACGAGCGCGGCAAGCGAGCCGAGCGCGCTGACAACCGTTGCGACAAAGCCCTTCCGGAATCCCAAGATCGCATATATAACGATGACAAGCAGGATAATCCAGTCAACAGTGGTCATACATAATTCCGTCCTTTCAAAACTTCCGGCGGGTCAATCGTCGCCGGGTTGCAGGTCCTTGAGCGGATTGCCGATGGAAAGCACGCGCGCCTGACTGTTAAATAGGGCGATTGCTGTTCCACCGGAGCGCATATAGATGCGGGAGATGCCCGCGAGGTTGGTCTGCTGGTCGATTTCCCGCAGACTCTTGGAATAAAAGGTTACGGTATCTCCGGTCAGCACAGCGAGCCGTCCGTCGCAATAGCTGATGGAGTCCGGTTCGGATGACAAGCCCAGTGGATTGCGCGAAGCGGTGCCGCGGGCGTTGATGAGCACAACCTCCGCACGGCTGTTCTGGGAATACGATCGGGTGGCCAGTGCAATGCAGTCGTCCGCAAGGTCGAACGCAAGCAGATCATCGGCGGAGTATTCGCACGAATAACGGATCTGGCCGCCGCGGGAGATCACGTAGGTTGCATTGTCGCACACCACACACACGGTGTTGTTGCCCAAGAACTTCATGCCAAGCACGAGGTTGCCGTCCATGTCTACGCCCTCTTCTGGGCTTGCCGAAGAATTGATATCGGTGAAAAACAGCTTGGAGGTCAGTGTCAGGCCGTCTTGCTTGAAGCAGAACAGGGCGAGACGCTGTCCGTCGGCGGAAAGCACAGCCGACATGATGTAATAATCCGGAGAGGACCATTTATACAGCTGTTCGTTGTCGATGTTGTACACTGTGACGGCGCTTTTATAGCCTGCCTCGTCGGTGACGATAGCGACGCTGCCGTCGGTGGAAATGTCTGCGTTGAGGATGGGTGAGGTCATGGTTTGGGAATACAGCTCGGAGAGCGTATTGGTAACGGTAAACCGGTATGCATTGCGGTCAAAGACCAGTAAGTACTGGTTGGATGCGCGCATCACCGGATTGGCATAGGACAGTGGCATTTCCATCTGGGAATATTTACTCGGCAGCTCAAAATTCAGCGAACTGTCGGAACAGATAGCCAAGCCGTTGCCAAACGGCAGGATGCATTGGATGGAACCGGTGGGATAAGAGATCACAGTCGTGTCGCCAGCGGATACCAGCGAGGCCGCGTGCAGCGAAGAACGGATATTGGCGAGGCTCGCCGGGGTAAACAGCTGGAGGTTCAACGCCACAAACAGCGCCGAGACTGCTGCCAGCAGGATGCAGGTGATGCGGCGGAACCGCCGTACCGTGCGCAGCACAGGGGATGCGTTGGTTTCGGGCAGCGGTTGTCTGGCAGGGCGAAGATTTTTTGTCATAACAGTCCTCCTGATACGTTCCATTCTTCAGAAAGCTGGAAAGCGTCCAGCTCGGACGTTTCGTCATACCATAGGCGGCTCATATATAAGCCCTGCGGCGGCAGGGTCGGCCCTGCCTGCTTGCGGTCGCCGCAGTCCAGGATGCGCCGAACCTCTTGCGGCGGGAATTTCCCTTGGCCGACATATAGCAGCGTGCCTGAAATGGCGCGCACCATATTGTATAGGAAGCCGTCCGCAGAAACGCGGATACGGATATAGCTGCCGACTTGGTCCACCTCGCAGGTAAAGATTTCGCGTACCGTGGATTTCACCGGCGTCCCCATCGAACGCACCGCGGCAAAATCCTGTCGCCCGATGAAATACTGCGCCGCTTGCTGCATCGCTGCGACATCCAGCGGGTACGGGTAAAAATAGCTGCGGCTGACGGCAAACGGGTCCCGGATGGTACCCGGATGGATCAGATAAGTATATTCCTTACGGGTGCAGCAAAAGCGCGCGTCGAAGGAATCGGGGACAACAGCGGCGCCGGATACGGCGATGTCCATCGGCAGGTGGGAATTGATGGCGAGCGGCAGGCGGTCCATGGGGATGGTACAATCCGCATGGAAGTTTGCAACGTACCGCCGGGCATGTACGCCGGCATCTGTGCGGCCTACGCCGGATACCGACACCTCCTGCCCGAGCAGCGCGGCGATTGCCTCGGTTACGGTCTGCTGTACAGTGACCGCGTTGCGCTGCGCCTGCCAGCCATGGTATGCTGTGCCGTCGTAGCTGAGAATGATCGCTATATTCAAAGGACAGGATCCCTTTCTTGAAAAGAAGTATAACAGGCGGCTATTACAAAAGTATGAACAATTCGCAACAGAGAAAAAAATCTTTTGTATATCCGGAAGAAAAAAAGCAAAATTCCCGTGCTTTCCCTTGCCATTTCTGCCTGTCTATTATAGAATACAGACCCGGGAAGAAAAATGCAACGGTCAATATGGTATTTTTTTTTGTTTTATGGTACGATAGCAAAGGATTCCCTGTCAGCAGCTGCTGACAACAGGCGGGCAGGGAAGAAGAAAACCGCGATTGCCCGGCGGAGATCCTGCCCGGCGATCTGTTCCCAGACTATTTTTATCAAAGCAGGTGTGATATTTCATTGGCAGCAACAAAGAAATCTGCGTCCTCGTCAGCAGGGAAAACGACGAGGAAAACGAAATCGACCGGAACCAGGAAAAAGTCAACGTCTTCCGGCAGTGCGCCGCGCAGGAAAACGACCAAAACCACAAAAGCAGCCCCGAAATCGCGCGCCCGCAAGACGGGGGATATGCCGCAGGACTGGCAAAACATGGCGGCCGGCGTTGGCTTGCTGCTGCTGGCGGCGATCTTAGTGCTTGCACTGTGCCGGATGGACGGCGTGCTGCTCAATGGCTTGCTGCGCTTGGCTGGCGGCCTGCTGGGCTACAGCACGCAGTTTTTGTGGATTTTTCTGTGCTTCGGCAGTATGTGTATTTTGTGCGACCTCAAGCCGGTGCGGCTGCGTGTGCTGTGCATTTTGCTGTTCCCGGTCTTTCTGGGGGCGCTGATCCACTGCATCACGGTCAATCCGCGCATGAGCCTGTCATTTACAACCGTGATCGAGCTGTGGCAGCAGGGCCAGTCGCTCCAGATGGGCGGCGTACTGGGCGGCCTGCTGGCGACGGTACTCACGATTCTGCTGTCCGCAACTGGCGCAAAGATCATATTGGTATTGCTCCTATGTATCTTATTGTTGATTACCTTCAATACCACGCCTGTCGATATCTATAGGAAGCTAAAGGAATTTTTCGCACAGGATATCGAAGAGCTGCGGGAGCGCGATATGACGGTCACGCCGACACAAAAAACGGCGCAGTCTGCGCCGAAAAAGAAGAAAAAACGCGGCAGCCTGTTTGCGTTCCTGCGCCACGAGCATGCCAAACGCAAAGCGGCGCGCCTGCGGGCAGAGCAGGAGGCGGAGGAAGATCCATATTTGCCGGAGGAGGAGCCGGTACCGATCCCGCCGCCGTCCCGCACGCGGTATGAGCGACGGATGGAGAAAAAACGCCGGTTGGCGGATGTCATGCCGGATACCTCCGATACCCTCTATCCGGAAGAGGACGTGCCGCCGTGGGAAGAGGCTGCCCCGGCGGAGGAAGTGCACAGCACCATCGCCGATGTGCCGCAGCCGGAGCCAAAGGAGCCGACACGGGAAGAGGTCCATGCACAAGTACAGCAGGAGATTGCCAGCGCAATGGAAACGCCGGTACAGGAGTACCAGTATCCGCCGCTCGACTTACTCAAGCGCGCCCCGCGTGCCTCCAGCGCAGGTGTGCGCGCCGAGCTGAAGGAAAGTTCAGAACGGCTGGTGGATACGCTGGCTTCATTCAGCATCGACGTACAGATTATCAATATTGTACGCGGGCCGTCGGTCACCCGGTTTGAGATCCAGATCGAGCGCGGCGTCAAATTCTCGCGCATTACGGCGTTGGCGGACGACATTGCGCTCGCCCTCGGCGCGGATACCGTGCGCATCGCCCCGATCCCGGATAAGCTCGCAGTCGGCATCGAAGTGCCGAACAAGACGGTGCAGATGGTCGCGCTGCGCGAGGTCATCGGCTCAAAGAGCTTTGAACAGTCGGGCGCGAGCCTTTCGGTTGCGCTGGGCAAGGACATCACCGGTACGGCGCAGGTCATCGATCTGGCAAAAATGCCGCATCTGTTGATCGCAGGCACAACCGGCTCCGGCAAATCGGTCTGTATCAACTCGATCCTGATTTCCTTGCTGTATAAATCCTCCCCACAGGATGTGCGCGTGATTATGGTAGACCCGAAAATGGTCGAGCTGGGCAATTATAACGGCATCCCGCATCTGCTGATCCCGGTTGTCACAGACCCGAAAAAGGCGTCGGGTGCGCTCAGTTGGGCCGTGAGCGAAATGGAGCGACGGTATGCCTTGTTTGCTGCGGCAGGTGTGCGCGGGCTGGAGGATTACAATGCGGTTCTGCGCCAGCAGGCACCGGTACAGAAGAACGAAGGCGAAGCGGGACCGGAGCCGCTGCCGCGCATCGTCATTGTCATCGATGAGCTGGCCGACCTGATGATGGTTGCGGCAAAAGAGGTGGAGACATCGATCTGCCGCATTGCGCAAAAGGCGCGTGCCGCCGGGATGCACCTGGTTGTGGCAACGCAGCGCCCATCGACCGACGTCATCACCGGCCTGATGAAATCCAATATCCCTTCGCGCATTGCGTTTGCCGTTGCCTCACAGGTGGAATCCCGTATCATTTTGGATACCACCGGTGCGGAAAAACTGATCGGCAAAGGCGATATGCTGTATTCCCCGATCAACCTGAACAAGCCGCTGCGTATCCAGGGCTGCTTTGTCAGCACGGAGGAAATTGAACATGTCATCAGCCACGTGAAGGCATCCGCTTCGGTAGAATATTCCCAGGAGGTTATGGACCATATTGAACGCCAGGTGGAGGCAGATGCCACTGGAGAGGGCGGGAACGCTGCCGAAGACGAGGACGAGCTTCTGCCGCAGGCCATCACGCTTGTGGTGGAATCCGGACAAGCGTCTACCTCCATGCTGCAACGACGGCTGAAGCTGGGCTATGCGCGTGCCGCGCGGCTGATTGACCAAATGGAACAGCGTGGCATTGTCGGACCATTTGAAGGCTCCAAGCCGCGCAAGGTATTGATTTCGCGGGACGATTGGAAAGAGATGCAGCTGCGCCGACACATATGAACCTACGCTGTTCCCGTATCAGCCTATAACTGTTATAGCCGCGCCCACTGCTGGCGCGGTTATTTTTTTGATTTGCGGAGAGTGAGGCCTTTTCCATAAAATTGGCGGTTTTCGGAAGCGGAATGTTTCAATTTGGCTGAAATGGCATAACAAGTTTCGGCAGAAAAGTCTATATGTGTTGACAAATTGGCGTAAAGTTTGTAAAATTATTCGTATATCATGGGGAAATGAAGAAAATTGGGCGAATGATGATTGCGTATTTGTACAAAAGGCGCAAGACGTTCGACTTTTTGTTGACCTAATAACACAGGCATATATATTTATCATAATAGCGAATGATATTGTTGCATATATGGATTGGGTGGCACAAACATCCATAGTTCCGGGATTGCAGTGGAAGAAGGGCTATTGGCAATCCATCGAAAACAGACGGAATATATGTGTTTAGATATAGATGATTTATGCGTATCAAAGCTGTAAAGGGGACAAAATTGTGAAATCCATGAAACATGATATCGCCGTGCGGTTTGTGAAGCTGCTCAATGTAATTGCGATGACCGCATTGTTTGCAGCCTGTTGGTATATCAATTATGCAGAACACGTGGTCGCACCGTTTTATAGAAGAGGCAATTGGCTTGTCATTGCCCTTTTTATGGTATTGTATATTATTTTTGCCCGGGTGTATGACGCTTTTTCCATCACACTCAGCCGTATCTCGGAAATTGCGTATAGCCAAGCGTTGGCCGCGTTGGTTTCCGATGGCATTATGTTTATTGTGATCTGGCTGCTGATGCAGCGATTCCCGAATATTCTGCCGGGGCTGGCAACGCTTGCGGCACAGGTTGCTTGCGCCATCATTTGGGCGTTTTGGGCACATCGATGGTATTTTTCTACGTTTCCGCCCTGTAGGTCATTGGTCGTTTATGATGTGCGCGAAGGAATGGAAAAACTCATCGATGAGTACGGCTTAAAGAAACGGTTTGACATCTGCGGTATTATGCCAATCGATGTTTGTTTGCGCGATCTTACGGTATTGGACGATGTGGGTGCGGTTTTTCTCAGCGGTATTCACAGCCATGACCGCAATATCATCTTAAAATATTGCATGGAACATCGTGTGAGTATTTATATGGTACCACGCATCGGTGATGTGCTGATGAGTGGGGCAAAAAAGATGCATATGTTTCATTTGCCGATGCTGCGCGCAGAGCGGTATAATCCGGCACCAGAATACTTATTTCTCAAGCGGGCGTTTGATCTGGTGGTTTCCTGCATTGCGATTGTGGTGCTGTCGCCGGTTATGCTGATTACCGCGATTGCTATCAAGGCGTCGGACGGAGGCCCGATCTTTTACAAGCAGCTGCGTTTGACAAAGGATGGTAGAGAATTCTATATTACAAAATTCCGCAGCATGCGTGTGGATGCAGAAAAGGACGGTGTAGCTAGGCTGTCTACCGGAGAAAATGATGATCGGATTACTCCGGTAGGGCGTGTCATCCGCAAGTGTAGGATCGATGAATTGCCCCAGCTGTTTCAGATCGCATCGGGGACGCTCTCCATTGTGGGTCCGCGCCCGGAACGCCCAGAAATTGCGGCGGAATATGAAAAGGAAATGCCGGAATTCCGGCTGCGCCTTCAGGCAAAAGCCGGCCTGACCGGCTATGCGCAGGTGTACGGCAAATACAATACGACGCCGTATGATAAGCTGCAAATGGACTTGATGTACATCGCAAATCCTAGTATTTGGGAAGATCTAAAAATTATGTTCGCAACGGTGAAAATCCTCTTTATGCCGGAGAGCACGGAGGGCGTATCGGATGGACAGACGACAGCGATGGATGGCGAACAAGCTGCGGTGTGTGGCTGCAATGGGAAGGAGTCTGCGTCCAAAGCAGATACGGATAGCAAAGAGATGGCACGTAATGCAATAAAATGAGGCGTGTGGAAGCAAGATAGCGAGGAAAAATAGAAAACCTTGCAGATAGTTGCAGAGGAGTTCAATGGACGATGAAAATCTCAGTTGCGGTTTGTACATACAATGGAGAGCCATATATACGGGAACAGCTGGAAAGCATTCTAGCGCAATCTAGGTCAGTGGATGAGATTGTTGTTGGCGATGACGGTTCCTCGGACAAAACAATAGAAATTGTAACAAATGTTTTACAGAAAAGCGATGTTTCATATCGTATCCTGCAAAATAAAAAACTAGGAGTAGCACAGAACTTTGCTACAACCATACAGGCGTGCGATGGGGATATTGTCTTTACATCGGATCAGGACGATGTGTGGATGCCAAATAAAGTAAAGCGGATCGAAGAACAGTTTTGCGATCCCGAAGTAGCATTGGTATTTACCAATGCCCTGTTGGTCAATCATAAGCTGGAAAGTTTGTCACGAAAGCTTTGGGAGGTATATCCATTTGACCAAGCGCAAGTTGAAACCAGTTTTTTGGATATTTTATTGAAATATAACGTTGTAACAGGCGCAACAATGGCATTTCGGAGAGAGCAATTTCTGCAAATGCTGCCAATACCGTCTGGATGTCTGCATGATGAATGGATTGCAATCCGGTCGGTACAATTCGGGAAAGCAATTGCATTGGATGAAATGTTGATACAATATCGCCAACATGGAGGCAATGTTGTTGGAGCGAAAAAAGAATCGTTCTTTCAAAAAACTGAAAAATATTTGAATAATTTCCAAAAGGTAACTGAGATCAAAAAGAATAAATATGAGTTTTATAATAATGCGTGGAATGCATTGAAAAAGAATGTATCTGTTGAAAAACGGGAAAAGTTGCAAAGATGTGTAAAATATTGGAGAGAAAGCCTTGAATTGCAGGAAAAAGGACTGGTTTCTGGGACAAAATGGATTATCAGTAGCCTAAAATGCTATCAAAAATATTATACAGGTATCCGCGGCGCGTTCAGAGATTGGGTTGTATTGCTGAAAGGATAAGTTATGGTATTGTGATGAGTCGATTACAAGGATTGAGAAGCTATCAAACGGTTTTAAAAAATTATTTGTATAATTTGAGTTATCAAATTTTGGCGTTGCTTTTGCCGATTATTACCGTTCCATATATTACAAGAGTATTTTCACAGGATTTGGTAGGCCTGAATACCGTAACGCAGGCGAACTGTAGCTATTTTGTCTTGATTGGTATGCTGGGAATCAGTTATCTTGGGCCAAGAGAAATCGCAAAATGTTTGGGAAATAAGGAGAAGGTGCGGGAAACCTTTTCATCTATTTATAAAATACAATGGATTGCGCATGCGATAGCATTGCTCACGTATATCCTTTTCTGTATGGTAAATGGCGGGAGCATGGTTGCGTATGTGTATATCCTGTATATCCTCTTCTCTATGACGGATATATCCTGGTTTTTTATTGGCATCGAGCAGTTTAAGTCCATCTCTGTGAGAAACATGCTTGCAAAGCTGATTAGCTTTGCGCTTCTGATCGCACTGATCAAAAGAGAAGAAGATATTTATTTGTATATTTGCACGCTATATGTCCCACAAATATTGATGAACCTGTATATGTGGTTGCTGAAGCACAGGAATTATGGCGCCAATATTCGGACAGGAGGGATTGATAAGCGATATGTCAAAGAAGCGATCTCACTGTTTATTCCACTTGTATCTTCTAGTATCTATACGATATTGGATAAATCAATTTTGGGAATATTTACAACTTATGGCGCGGTGGCCATTTATTCGCAGGGGACAACGTTGCTGCGCGTTGCGATGACGATTGTCCCGTCGTTTTGCAGTGTAATGGTGCCGCGGATATCGATTTGCTTTGCAAATCATGATGAAGAAAGTACGCTGAAATATATGAAATTCAGCTA
>JAUNIY010000241.1 GCA_030523305.1 Eubacteriales bacterium | reverse complement strand
TGTGCTGGGCTACCAAGGGCAAGATCAACCCATTGATCGGCTCTGCCGGCGTATCCGCCGTACCGATGGCTGCCCGTGTGGCACAGATCGAAGGCCAGAAGGAAAACCCGTCCAACTTCCTGCTCATGCACGCCATGGGCCCGAACGTTGCCGGTGTTATCGGTTCTGCCGCTGCGGCCGGCTTCTTCCTGAAGCTGGTTCCAATGCTGCTCGGCTGATTCCCTTCACAAACATATATCCCCTTCTGCAATGTCAGAAGGGGATTTTTTCGTCTTTACACATGTTGCCGGATACGATACAATAGATGTAACATTGTTAAGACAGGAGCGGTTCTTATGAAAAAAATATTGATCGCATCGGATATCCACGGCTCAGCATATTATTGCCGCAAGCTGCTCGAACGCATACAAGCCGAACAGCCTGACCGCATTGTGCTGTTGGGTGACCTATTGTACCACGGGCCACGCAATGACCTTCCCGCTGCATACGATCCCAAGCAAGTGATCGACATGCTGGACAGTGTCAAAAGCAAGCTGCTCTGCGTGCGCGGAAACTGTGATGCCGAAGTAGACCAGTTGGTGCTGGATTTTCCTATCATGGCAGACTATGCCGTTTTGGTTTTGGGCGAACAGACCGTATATGCCACCCATGGGCATGTATATGGTGAACAGAATCCGCCCCCGCATTGTGCGGGAGATATCCTGCTGTGCGGACATACGCACGTGCCATGCCGCCATGTGCATGATGATTTTGTTTATATCAATCCCGGCTCGGTTGCCATTCCCAAAGAAGGCAGCCCTCACAGCTATATGCTCTGGGAAGACAGCCATTTCACATGGCATGATCTGCTGACGGGCAACGCATATCAGCCACAATAAACGGGAGGTAATACGCATGCAGTATGCTGCTGAATATCGCGATAAGCTTTGCTCGCCAGAGGAAGCCGTCCAAGCCGTCAAAAGCGGCGACTGGGTCGATTATACCACCAGCCTGGGAAAACCTGTCCTGCTGGACCGTGCACTTGCCAAACGCAGGGACGAGCTGATCGATGTCAAAATCCGTGGCAACCTGATTGACGGACCGATCGAAACTGCAGAATGCGACCCGACACAAGAGCATTTCATCTATCATTCCTGGCACTGCTCGGCCTACGAACGTAGCTTGTGTGACCGCGGGCTGTGCTTTTTCATTCCGATGGTTTTCCACAACAACTCCGCGTACTATAAGCATTTTCTGACGGTAAACGTCGCCATGGCTTGCGTAACGCCGATGGACCGGCACGGATACTTTAATTTTTCTACAGCCACCGGCGTATCTGCCCAAATTCTTCGCAAAGCAGACATCGTCATCTTGGAAATCAACGAAAACCTGCCGAAGCTCTACGGCGGTTATGACGAATGCATCCACATTTCCGAGGTCGATTATATCGTGGAAGGGGAACACGACCCTCTCCCGGAACTTCTGTCCCCGTCTATCACGGCCATCGACGAGCAAATTGCTGGCAACTTGTTGCCTTATATGGCCGACGGTATGACGTTACAGCTTGGGATCGGCAGCCTCCCGCACGCCGTCGGCAATGTCATTGCGCAGTCTGATCTGAAAGATCTGGGTATGCACACCGAGCTGTGTTCCGATGCCTATTTACAGCTGTACAGAGCCGGAAAGCTGACCAACCGGTACAAAACGGTCAACCGGGGCAAGGGTGTCTTAGGCGTCGCCATCGGTTCGCGGGAAATGTACGAATGGATTGACGAAAACCCAGGGATCGCCGCTTACCCATTGGAATACGTCAACAGCCCGGAGGTCATCGCACGCATTGATAACATGATTTCTATCAACAGCTGCCTAGAGATTGACCTGTATGGCCAGGTATCTTCAGAAAGCGCGGGGATCCGCCAAATCAGCGGCACCGGCGGCCAACTAGATTTTCTCACAGGTGCGTCAGCTTCCCGTGGTGGAAA
>JAUNIY010000074.1 GCA_030523305.1 Eubacteriales bacterium | reverse complement strand
AGATGATGTTGCAGCCGGCATCGGCCAGCTCGCAGGCGGCGTCATAGCACTCCTGACCCTCGGGGATGTTGGTGCGGAACATATACTGATCTTCGGTCAGACCCAGGGCGGCAATGGCCTCCTTGGCGCCGTTCATGAAGTTCAGGTCGTAGGTGGAGTTCTCATCGTGCAGGAAGATGAAGCCCAGCTTCACGTCGGCGACGGCGGCGGGAGCTTCCGTGCCTGCGGCGGCTTCGGTACCGGCAGCGGGAGCGTTGGTTGCGGCGGGAGCCTCGGTCTTACCGCCGCAGGCCACCAGACCCAGCATCAGAACCAGAACCAGAGCCAGAGAAAGAATCTTTTTCATGTTTCTTGTTTCCTCCTAAAATAGATGTGTATTTTCATTCGTTGCCCCCCGCGGGGCAACCACTTCTATCCGCAGCGGCCTCCGGAATCCCGGAAAAGCGGCTACAAGAAGCATGTTAGTTCAAAATTCATTTTTTGTCAACACAGCCTAAATCAATTCGACGTTTTTTTCCCTTTTACACAAAAAGCCACAGGATTTTACAAAAATTTTAGCCATTATCCGGATGCTCTGTTTTCGTGCATTTTTTGGCCTGCAAGTCTTTTTGCTATATGAGAATTCCGTTGCAGTGGTCGATTTCGTGCTGGATGATCTGAGCCGTCCAGCCGGTGAAGGTTTTCAGCCTTACCTGAAAATCCGGCGTTTCGTAACGCACCTTGATTTTCTCGTATCGTTTGGTTTTCCGGGGGCCGCCCAATAGGGATAAGCACCCTTCCTCCGTCTCATACTCCCCTGCCGCCTTCACGATCTCCGGGTTCAGCATCAGCTGATAGGTTCCCTGGTTGTCAAAGGCGATGATGCGCACGCAGTGGCCGATCATGTTCGCTGCCATGCCCACGCAGGTATCCTTGTGCGCCGTCAAGGTGTCCAGCAAATCCTGTGCAATCTGCAAATCCGCTTTTGTGGCAGTTTCGCTTTTCCTGCCCAGAAACAACGGGTCGTGCATCAGTTCTCTTACCATCTTTTTGACTCCTTATGCCGTTTTTCCCTATTTTACCACGGAAAAATCCCGGACGCAAGGAAAAAGCCCGGCCACCAGCCAGGCTTTCTATCGAAAATTGTTTTATCGGTGGAACGAAAACACGACAGTGTGCCAGGAACCAAGGGCGCTTGGTTTCGGATGCTGAGAGGAGAATAAGCAAAGGACTGTAGCTAAATGATTATAGGTTATAGGTGCCTCTTATGGAACTACCGAGTCTAAGTAGGCATTTTGAATTTCTAATGCTATTTCCGTATAGCGTTCAAACAGTTTCACTGACCATTTTTCATAAACGTTGTAAGAATCCCCTCTTGCATACATGAGTTCTGCCATTTTTTCAACACCTTCATTGCAGATAGTTGCCAGTTCTTCGACTTTACTATTGCAGATTTGTGCAAGATGCTCTATATCAGATACTCCCGCCGCTTCGGAGCGGTAGGCAGAAACCAGATTAGAAACGGCTCTCTCCATTTTTTGCACATAGGTATTTAATATACTCGCATAAGAAGATTGCACAGCATTGTCCATATATGCCTCTGTTTCCCTTGGTGTATCGTTTGAAATCGCTTCCTTATTTTCGCCAATAAAGTCGCTGTCTTTGCCCCGTTTTACAAATATTAACGTGCTTTCATCTACCTTTTTCGCTCCAATTATCGGGTCATACTCGGAAAACTCGATCGTATTCCGGTCGATAATCTGAATAATATGTTTTGTATTCCCGGAATACGATTCTGTCTTCCATTCTCCGTTTACCATGGTTGTTTCTGTATTCCGCGTTAGAATGAAACTATCTTCCTGTTTTTTGCTTCTGGTATAGTCTCCCCCATAAATCCATAGATTTATATATGTAAACGTTCCGCCTCTGTAAAATTCAAGGAATGTATTGTCATATAAGCTAGCCAATGCATCATTATCGTGTACGTCAACGACTTTACCGTCATAGCAAACTGCACCAACCTCCCATGAGCCCCCTAGAATATCATAACCATCCGCATTTGGCTGATTTTGCACATTTTGGTTAGTCTGTTCATTCTTGATTTCCGCAAGTTGTGTTTCCTTTTCAGAATCTATCGACTCACTTACGCTGCAAGCCGACAAGAACACTATCAGCAGTAACACCACAGATACAATTTTTCTCATTACCGTTTCCCTTTCACGTAAACAGCCGGGTACCTTATGCACCCGGCTGTTTGTACTTATTAGAATGAATAACCGTATTGGCCAGGAAGTTTTGTGATGTTGACAGGAGTGCAAACAGAATCAAAATACAGCAGTACAGCCTTGCCGTTAATCACGTTAAAGAACCAGTCCTCTGCATGCTGCATTTCCGAATCAAATCCTCCAAAATTTAACTGAAAACTTCCTGTATATCCATCTCCTCCAGACCAATAATAACTTCCAGGAGCTCCATTAAGTGCGGATGATGCCCCCTCTGTTGTAATAACGTTTCCTTCAATATGTGCATAGTAAACATGCCGCCCCAAGAACCTTGTTTCCACTGTCCAAAACCCTTGTAACCCAGCAATAATATCCTCCTGTGTTAAATATGTCTCGGTGTCCAGTGTCAGTACCCCTTCCTCATAGGTATAGGGTATCGATAATGGGCTTCCATCTTCCAATGTGACAGTAATTATCGTATCATCCAAAGTATATGCGAAATCATTTACTCCATTCTCATGCTTGCGGTTTCCATCAAAGTAAACCTGAGAAATAGTAGCAACAGAATCGGTAAAAGTAATTGCGTCCAGTATTGTGTCTGCCCCGCCGTTAAAGTACCAAGTATTTTCAGTCAGCGCATGAATGACGTCCCCATACTTTTCCGCATCCGGTGTAGCGATCTCCGTTACCTCGCCGTTCATCGCCTTTGGAATTGAAAATGTCACATTCTCGCTCTGATTCTTTTGTGAATCCTCATACTTATGGAAAATTGAAAAAGTGCCTTCCAAATCATATAATTCATCCAAGGACTTTAATGCTGTATGCTCGGGCTGCGTGTCTTCAGCGATAATCATGGAAGCTTTTCCAGAACGGCCCGCTTCAAGAGACGTGGTACCGCTATTAAACATAACAAATGTTCTTTCATTATTCAGGTAGAAGTTTTCATTACTCCACAATATATTGTGATCTGTTTTGTTTTGAAATTGAAAAGTAACAATTTTCTCATTCTGTGCACCTGTAGACCAGTTAACATCCTCCGCGTAAAAATTAACAAGTTCAATTCTTACATTCACATCATCCGCCAGAATAAGATGGTCAAATTCAATGATATCATCCTTCTTTGCTTCCGTAACCTGGATATCATTTCCCGTAGTTTGTGAGGATGTTGCATTCTCACACGCGCATGATAGCAGGCTTATTGTTAACGCCAGAAAAACTACCAGTATTCTCTTCATTTTACTCCTCCACAGTGCTACTAATCTTTTTCAGATTCATAGCGTATTATTTTTTCTTTTTAATTGGTTTCGGGCATTCCGCATTGACTGGTATCTGCCAACGTCCGCTGATTTTCTGTGCCTCAACCACAGCAAAAAGTTTGTTTTCCTTGCACCACTTTCTGATGGTTTCTTCGCTGTAGCCCCAACGTTCAGCGGCTTGCTTAATTGTCATATATTCCATGGTTTTTCCTCCTTTCTGTGTATGGTCACATTGTACCACAGAACATCAAGTAATACAATATATAATTTATACAATATTACTTGATGTTCTTTTGTACAACTATCACCGATACTATAGGCTGAGGTGATAGTAAATGTATCAGCGAATTCGCAAGGCTCGTGAGGATTTAGGGTATACCCGGGAGAAATTCGCGGAAAAACTGGATGTCAGCGTCTCCTATCTGGCAGAGCTGGAACGGGGCCGGACGGGCATTTCCGTGAAAATGCTGGTCAAGGTCTGCAACGTTCTCGGCCTGTCTGCCGACTACGTTCTGTTTGGAAATGACCGGCAGGAGGATTCCCAACGGCTGGATGCCATTCACCGCATTGACGAAAAATACTTACCTCTTTTGGATTGTGTGATTACAGAGCTGCTTGCGTTAAGTGATAAATAGAGAAAAAGAAGCACATCACTCCTGATTTTCAGAAATGATGTGCTTCTTTCATTAGGAAACGGATTGTGACTGGAGGGAATCCCTGGAGGGGGCCACACCAGCGTTGCGACGCTGGTTCGCAATGACATTGCGTGATACGATGGTTCTCGGAAGAACCGGGGGATTGCCACACCAGTGCTGCGGCACTGGTTCGCAATGACATGCGTGATACGAACTGCCACGCAAATGGTATGCGTTAAGCAAAGACCCGCCCCCGGAAACCGGGAGCGGGTCTTTTGTATCAATGGATATCCGTCGGAAAGGACTTAGCCCTTCAGAGCCTCTTCCACAGCCACAGCCACGGAAACGGTAGCGCCGACCATGGGGTTGTTGCCCATGCCCAGGAAGCCCATCATTTCCACGTCAAATCCGCCTTGCGGCGGCTTTGTGGGGACTTCTCTAGGGCTTTTGGAGCAGTAAGCCCGACTTTTCGCAAAACAAGAGACACGTCCATAGTTTCAATAGGATGTGCTTTCTTAACTGAAACACATCTTATCACATCTTTTGTTCACGAAACAAGGTCTTTTGACTAAATTAAACATCTTTTATCATCTTTCATCATCTTTCCTTTCCGCTCTATCATCTTTGAATATCTCTTTATCATCCCGCATCCAGAAGCATAGAAAATAAATGAAAAATAATCGAATTTATTTCCGAACCTATCCTATTATATTGGATAGGTTATTTTGTATAATCTGGGTGTAAAGATTGAGAGAGATAAACAAACAAAAACCTCTCCAAAAGAAATAAGGGTTGCGACCTACCGCAAAGGCCAAGAGCCAAGAAAGGAAATTGCTATGAATACCACTACTTCCGCTGTTCGCTTCACCATCGACTTCATCAACACGACTATTATCGGAACCCAGGCAAGCTTTAATAAAGCCAGTAAGGGTTTTGGCCCCGAATACGAGGAACTGACTGCTAAGATTGCGGCGCATCCCACCTTCAAGCTGGCAGTCAAAGAGCAGAAGCACAAGACCGCCCGTGCCAAGAGAACTTACGAAGGGCTGAACGACGAGTTTATTCAAGCCTACATTTCCACTTTGGATAACGCTGAGGAGATGCAGAGAGAATACAAAGCAATTCAGAAAGCGGCTAAGGGGTGCCGTATGAAAGCATTCCCCATGACAAAGAAGTGGTTTTTGGATAAGTTCAGCACCAAGGAAAAGCCCTTCAAAATGGATGACGCAAGAGAGAAAATTTCCAATTTCCGAATTGCTCAGGCAACCAAGCCCCTGACCGAAATTTCTTCTGACAACGCAGAGCAGACCCGTAAAGCATCTTAATCCACCCACATACAGAAAGGAAAGGTATTTATTATGGAAAAGTTTAAGTTTGATGTTATCTCCAAGACCCTGACCATTACCGCCAAGTTTGCAGAGGCTATGAACAATCCCGGGAGTGAGGAATACAAACTTTATCAGAAGTTCATCACCGACTTTCCCAATCTGAAAGTGATTGGAAAGACCCACCGCACCCCCACTACATACATCACCAAGAGCAACGAGAAGTTCCACCATAACCCCTACAAGGGTATCACCGTTGAAAATATGGAGCGGTTTATTGCAGTAGTTGATGATAAAGAACAGAGCTACAAGAAGGAGTATAACCGTGTTTGCGCCTATGCACAGGCAATGGGCAAAAAGAAAGCCTACGCAATTGTGGCAGGTTGGTTTGTGGAGCAGTTTCCCAAGTATCGCACGGAACCTTTCTACTATTTCAATAACCATCCTGCGCTCATTCCCTTTCAGCCCAGCAACAACAAGGAAAATTCAGAGCCGGAATTGGCCGCTACGGGAACCGAGGGCTAATAACCGCCACAGTATAGGAGAAAACCCCAACGGTTTTCCTTTCCTAAAATTATAAAAGACGAGAAAACCTTTGGGGGGTAAAGATTATGAATTTAGCGGTAATGCGTTTGGAAAAGCGGGTCTATTCCCGGCAGGAAATGGCTGAATTATTCGACTTGAATCTTGCGGACAATCGGCATTTCAAAAGGAATCTTGAAAGAAAGCTTCAAAACCTGGGTTATGGCTACAGATATTCTACGGCAAGCGTGGAGATCACCCACATTCCCACCACCAACGTGGAACGACTAAAGATGATTCTGATTGTCGTTTTCGGCCTGGACGTTCAGACTGACCCCTATGCGTTCAGCTGCTTTCTTTGCGCCTTTGATGATATTCCCGGCTTTGAGAGTATGCCGTGGGAAGAACGGGCCGACGCATTCTATCAGGAGTATAGGATTTACGTTGCCGCCAGAACATTGTCTAATTGGTGCAGTAAACTTTTCAACGAATCCATTGCGGCAAAAAGTGAAGAACGTACCTTTTGGAAAACCGAAAATGCTAATGGAGTCCTTGTTCGCTCTCCGATTGCCTCCGATGATGAAAAAATGCGGCAATACTATGAGGAAAGGTTTGCGCTGGTACAGGAATTTCAAAAAAAGTACCAGGAGGACGGTCTTTCGCCCAAAGAGGCTTGGCAAAATGCGTGGAGCAGCGCTATCCATCAGATGTGGGAAAAATATCATTGTTGTTATTATTCCTGCAAAACAATCCTTTTGGGGGCATTTTCCCTGGATGATGGAATCAGTCTTCAAGATATTTACGAATTGTCCAGAAACATTCGAGGAGAATTGTTCCAACAGCAGCAGAAAGAGGACGGCTTCAAGTTTTAATTGGGCAATTCCAAACAATTTCTTTACAATAAAGCACATTTCTAATAGAAAAGAATACGGAGGTATCATTATGACGTTATTAGACGATCACTACAGAAAAGTACCCGAATACTACGACTGGATGTATCTTGACGGCTTCACGCCCGATGAAATCCTATATGCTCTCCACAAGAAAATGGACAGGGAGCAGGCAGAACGGGAAGCAGTTGCGGATTCCGGTATTACCGTTAAGATTAAAAGCGAGGTGAAAATCAAGTGAGAATTGACCGCACCCGTGAGAGGGAGACAGAAAAGGAAAAGAAGAAAAAGCAGCAGTCCATTTTGGAGAAAGAGATTTTCAGCATTATGGAAAAATCTATGGAAGCCGCTTTGGATAAAGCCGTGGACGATCTTTTGAAGGATTGGAACAAAGAAATCAAGATTAAACTATGACTAGACAATTTTATAAGAACCCCCCAAGGGTTTTCCGCTCTATTATTTTTTAGGAGTGGAAAACCTTTGGGGGGATTTTTTGTTTTACTGGGCCGCAAACAGTCAAGTATTCCGACTTCTGGATTGCGGTTTGCTCTCCGTGGGAGCGCAGACCACGCCTATTTCCTTTTGGCGGGAAATTGTTTGGCTTTCCCGAAATATACGCCCCACCCTGTTCAATCAAACATTTGGTTTCGCCCACACTTTTGGAGCAGCCAAAAGGGAGCCGAACAGGCGGGAAAAGCGGGGAAATTTGTCAAGGAAACGAGTTAGCCCCTTTCGCTTACATCGGCTTCCCGCACATACTCAATCAAATCTCCTGGCTGACAGTCCAACAGGGAGCAGATTGTATCAAGGGTTTTCCAAGACACTAAATCTCCGTGCCGAATTTGTTGCAGATAGGATTGCCCGATTAGCTTTTCTTCACGGATTTTTGTGGAGCTATAGCCCTTCTGCTTTAGTTCGGCCATTATATCCACTTTATAACGGATTGCCATAAATTCGCCTCCTTCTCCATCATCCACATTATAGCAAAGAGCAGCACTAATATCAAGTGCTAAATATAGACAATTATAGCACCAATAATTAGTGCATTTTGTCAATAGACAGCACCAATATTTAGTGCTATAATATTCTTGTAATTGAGGGGCAGCCAATTTCAACACTGCCTGTTGTAAGCCCCCTGAACAACCCACAAAGGAGCAGCGACAGCACGGAGAGACGGCAAAACAAAAATAAAGGAGATCACCACAATGTCTAAAATCGAACTGCTTGCCAAAATTGAACTGCTGAACAAATACGAGGCTATGGTTGAGGAAATGAAAGCCCAGGCCGACACCATCCGCAACGAGATCAAAGCGGAAATGGATGCCAGAGAGTTGGAGGAAATGATTGCGGGCCAGTACATCATCCGCTACACCGCCGTCCTCTCCAATCGGTTTGACACCACCGCTTTCAAGAAGGTAATGCCGGAAATCTACAAGGCTTACACCAAACAGGTTTCCAGCCGCCGCTTCACCATCAGCGTGTGAGAGATTGTCATGGATTACGGCTATTCCAGATGTTCCACCAACGAGGGCAAGCAGGATATAAACCGCCAAGTGCGGGAACTGCGGGCGGCGGGAGCGCAGGAAATTTTCATGGAATACGAACACGGGGACGCAAAGGTAAAGAGCCAACAGGCTCAGATGTTTGCGGCGGCCCAGGCGGGCGACACCATCATTGTTCTGGAGGTTTCCCGTCTTGCCAGAAGCACACAGCAGCTTTGTGAAATCATTGAGGTTGTGCGGGAAAAGCGTCTGCGGCTTGTGATTGTGGGTTCCATGACCCTGGATTGCCGTGAGGGTCTGTCAGACCCGATGAGCGAGGCGTTTTTACAGATGGCGGGCGTGTTCAGTCAATTGGAGTTGGCAATGATTAGAAGCCGTGTGCGCTCCGGAATGGCGAACGCCAAAGCAAAGGGAAAGCAGATCGGCAGACCCCAACGCACCGCCGAAAGCATTCCCGCAATCTTTCTTCGGCATTATCCCGCTTATAAAAACGGGCAGTTAAATATTTCAGAATTGGCAAGAGTTTGCGATTTGAGCAGGACAACGGTTTATAAATACCTTTCGCTTTTGGAGGGGTAGCGGAAAAGGACAGAAGGCAATTGCTTTCTGTCCTTTTCCGATTCTATTTTCGTTCGTACATTACTTCTAGGCCGCTCTTCGGATGATATGTCCAGGAGACACGAAAATGTTTACTTTCGTCGGTTTGCCGCCCCATTAATGCAGTAGTAGCTAGCATTTTTTGAGAAACAGAACTGGAAAAACCCAGTTTTTTATTTACGAATTTGATACCAGCTAAAGAATGATTTGCTATCACACTATTGTAATAGACAGAGTCCGGGTCTGCATCGTTAGGATTAGTGTCAATTATCAAATAACTCCCATCCGACCCTACCCCACTGTCGGCAAAAGGATATTGGCGCAGCATTTGAGAGACAACATGGGAGAAATAATTACGCTTATAGATGCTGCTGCCAACGAAAACGGATACAACCAAGAGTAAAACCAAAGCAATTAGAAGTATGCGCTTCTTGGCTTGTATGGTCTTGCGAGCAATTTCAAAAACGGAATGTATGGTAGGCATTTTTGTTTGTCCCTTTCGTGTATTCGTTATCCAAGAGAAATAAGTGTGTTCTCTTCATCGTCTGTCAGAGAAAGGTTTCCGTCTTTGTATGTATAATGAACCACCATCTCCTTAGGCTCATCTAGCTCATCTGTTCCACTGTTATCGACAAATTTGTGGAAAGACAAATCAATGATACCGTCTTTCTTTGTGCTGACAGAGAATGTACCATTCCAAGCAGATATTGGTGTGTCATCTACCTGATTATAAAGTACCGCAGTTCCACTGTTTCCATCCTCAAATTCAAAGATATAAACCTGATACATTGTTCCGAGTGGAGCAGTCCAACTTCGTCCCCACTTACCATCCAATTTAGGAGCGACTTCCTCTGCTTGTTTTTGATAGTTGCTTCCGCAAGCGCATAGGGACAGGCACAGCACCAGTGCCAAGAGCAGGGTAATTGTTTTTTTCATGTTTAATCTCCTCTAACTATATTTTTATAGTTCTTTTAAGACTACATAATTATAATATATCAAAGCTATTTCTGTCAAGCTATAATCATACTATAATTGAGGTGATTATAGTGGCAGAGGAAATTAAAATCAAAAAGAAGATTGCGAAACGTGGAGACGATGGATATAAAGTCGTTTCCGTTCGTATGAAAGATGAACTGATTGAAAGATTGGATAAACTTTCCGCAGAAACAAACCGTTCTCGCAATGAACTAATCAATTTGCTGCTGGAAGCATCCGTAGATATTGTCAAAATAGAGGAATAAAGGCCCCCAAAGGTTTTCCACACTTTATATTTTTTAGGAGCAGAAAACCTTGGGGGGATTTTCTATTTTGAGGCTATGTGCTATAATAGCACAAACCGAAAAAGGAGGCCCAGCTATGGCAAACTACGGAAAATACTATATCGCCGTCCGGCTCCTCTTTCTAAAGCAATATCTGGAAGCCAACGCAGGCCATGACCGCATTGTGAAGCGTGGGGAGCTGGAAGCCTTATTGCGGGAACATGATATGCCCGTAGAGAAAAAGACGCTCTACGCCGATTTTGCGGCCCTGGGGGATATTTGCGGCCTACAACTGGACTATGACCCCCACAAGAAGGGGTATCGTCTCCTGAACCCGCCCTTTGAGCCTTACGAACTCCGGCTTTTGGTGGACAGTGTTCAGTCCTCCAAATTCATCACCAGAGAAAAAGCCCAGGAGTTGACCGCCAAAATAAAGAAATTTGCGGGCAAGGACACTGTGGAAAGTCTGAACCGGGAAAACCACGTTGCAAACCGAATCCGCAATATGAACGACAGCGTTATGAAGGACGCAGACCGCATCCACGCCGCTATTGCGGCAGACTGTAAGATCAGCTTTCGCTATTTCCACTATGCCCCCGCCACCAATGACAATAAACGCTATTCCAAGAGTGGCGGGCAGTATGTGGTCAGTCCCTACGCCCTTCTTTGGAATAACGGCAATTATTATCTCTACGCTTACGACAGCGAAAAAGAGAAGTTCCGTTATTTCCGTGTGGACAGAATGGAGCGTATTTCCCAGCCCTTGCCCTTAAAGCGGGACGGCAGAGAAGCCTACAGTGAGAAGAACCTAAACCGCCAAAAGGCAAAGGTATTTGATATGTTCGGCGGTCAGGAATACAATGTGCGCATCCGCTTCCGCAACGAATTAGCGGACGCAGTAATAGACCAATTCGGCAAAGATATTATGATGATGCCGTGCGACGAAAACCATTTTATCATCCTGGCCCCAATCGAGATCAGCCCGCCTTTCTTTGCCTGGATTGCAACTTTTGGAAGAAAGGTAAAGATTCTTTCCCCGGAGCCAGTAGTAGAGAAAATGCGGGAATTTTTGCAAAAATCCTTAGAAATGTATAAAAATGATGGAGAGATGTGAAAACACCTCTCCATTTGCTTTATAGATGTTCAAAGATGATAAAAGATGATCGCAGATGTTAGCCCCTCATACGAACCCGTTCCTGTTTCAAGCTTCGGATGATATTCACCTTGTCCACATCCTCTTTCAAGTCGCTGGTTAGGATATTCAGATAGTTTTCCGTAATTGCCAAACTGCTATGCCCTAATATCTTTTGGAGCGTCACCACAGAGCCGCCCATTGTCGCCCATTTCTTTGCGAACGTGTGCCGGAAGCGGTGAACCCCTGTCTGTTCCAGCCCTCTTTCATGGCAATAGTCCCAAATCGCATGGTAGCAACTGCTTCTTGTGAGCTGCTTTCCATAGACCGAACAAAAGAGCCAATCGTCTGCTTTTCCGCCACGGTATTGCAAATATTCCTGTAGAATCTTTGTAATATCCTCATTGAGCGGGATAATCAGGGGCTTTCTGTTCTTTGTCGTGTTGACATAGACCACCGTATTGTCAAAATCCAAGTCCTTGATTTTGATATTCACGAGGCTATTTTGTCGAACTCCCGTAGAAAGAAGAAAATTGACAATCACCCAACTACGATAGGTCGAAAAAATGCACTTGCGGACATCGGGCTTTTTGAGCAGTTTCCGCAGTTCTTCATCCGTATAGGTTTGAATAGGCACTTTGTCCGCTTTTGGAAGTGGGATTTCAAAATGCGGGATGTACTGGCATTTCATAAAAAACCGCATAAGGGTTTTCAAGTCCCTGGCATACGTTCCCATTGAAACTTCATTCAAATTCGGGTCATCCCGCAAGGCAATGTAAAACTTCTGCATTGTCTGTTGATTCAAGGAGGAAATCGGCGTGTCCGGCGGGATTCTTTTATAGATTTGCTTGATCGATTCCTGGTAGTGATGAATTGTTCCGTCCCGCAAATTCCTTGCTTTACAGTCCAGAACATATTCTTTGAATCCGTCGCTTAACGTCTTTTCTCTTGGGAAGCACATCCTCATTTTCTTCATCAAAAACACCCCTAAAACAGCAAAAACAGGAAGCACATCTCACCGGATTTCTCCGGCAGGACGTGCTTCCTTGTCTTATTTTTGCGAAAAGTGGTGTTTGAACTTTTTAGGTTCAAAAGCAGGGGTTTAACCTTACTTCTTCAGCGCTTCCTCAACGGCCACAGCCACGGAAACGGTAGCGCCGACCATGGGATTGTTGCCCATGCCCAGGAAGCCCATCATTTCCACGTGAGCGGGAACGGAGGAGGAACCGGCGAACTGGGCATCACTGTGCATACGGCCCATGGTGTCGGTCATGCCGTAGGAAGCGGGGCCTGCGGCCATGTTGTCAGGATGCAGGGTACGGCCCGTGCCGCCGCCGGAGGCCACGGAGAAGTACTTCTTGC
>JAUNIY010000073.1 GCA_030523305.1 Eubacteriales bacterium | reverse complement strand
TGTGCTTTTATTCTACACTGCAATGAAGGTTTACACAATCCATGGGATACTCCCATCCATTCCATTGTATCCCGTCAATATACCAAAAGAAAATACCGGAACGGAGCAGCCGTCCCGGTATTTTGCATACTATTGTCTGATCGAAAATTACTTAGAATCCGCCGGTGTTTCATAAAAACGAACCCAGTCAAAATCCAATGCTTCTGCAATACGCATTGCCGTACCAACCGGCAAGCGATAATCGCCCAGTTCAATACGGGTATAATAGCTACGGGCAATATGAGCTTTCTGTGCAGTTACCTCTTGTGTCAGGCCCTTACTTTTTCTCAGTTCAACTAACCAATCACGCATCGTATTTCACCTCAGAAAAAAATATACAAAACTCTGTTTCATCAGAATATGTTTGTTCTTTACGGTGTCATTATATCACCATTTTTGCAACTTGTATATGTGTTTTCTGACGGATTTTCCATTCATTTTGCGTGGCTTTGCTGTTATGATGTTACAAATAAGAAAAATATAACCGAATCAGAAATGTTCCACCATCGGTTTTTTTGTGCATAATTTTTTATCACTTAACCAATTTGGAAATCGTCTTGAATACGGGGCCAGAACCCACTTGTTGCAGCTCAAATAGGATCGCCTCCGCAGTGGTCAACAAGATGCCCTCCTGCTGCGCACGGATCAAGCCTATCTCCATATCATATGCTGTGCGGGAACCGACGCAATCTGCGACGATTGCCACCGTTTTACCCTCCGCAACCAAATCCATTGCGGTTTGTAAAACGCAAATATGCAGCTCGGCACCGCAAATCAGAATATTCTTACAATTGCTTGCTTCTACCGCAGCGCGAATCCCTTCGTCATCCATACAGCTGAAAGTAGACTTTGGCAAATACGGCACAATACCTGCCGCTTCTTTGATCTCTGGTACAGTGCTGCCCAGCCCTTTTGGATATTGTTCTGAAGCAATTGCCTCAATACCGAGGGCATGGATTCCCTTGAGGAACATGCAGGTACGCGGAATGAATGCATCCTTATTATGCATTGCCGGCATCAGTTTTTCCTGGTAGTCAATGACCAGAACCAGCGTATCTTCTTTCTTCAGCTTCATGTTATTCTCCTTTTCAACCAACATTGTTTACATCCGTTTACCGCTTTCATTATACCGTACCATGAAAAAAAGAACAAGAGAATATTCCATAATTATACCATGAAAAGCAGCGGTTTCCATGCCAATGCACTCATCCTGCGGAACCGCCCGCTTCCTTCTGCTCCGATATCTGCCGTCCTGTGTGGTCTATCGTATAATTGTCTGTATAAATCAATTCTGAAACCGGTAAGAACGTAAATCCTTCTTCTTTTAAGCCTGCTATAACACCTGGCAGGGCATCCGGCGTGTTGGTAGCGGCGTTGTGAAACAAGATAATGCTTCCATTTTGCGCATGATTCACAACCCTGCTGATGATTTCGCTTGGCGCCGGGTCTTTCCAGTCCAATGAATCCTCTTACATTGCGTTGGAGTAAAATTTTCAGCATGTCATCTCTTCCGCACCAAAATGATATTTCCAGAATATCGTAATCTCTTCTTTGCTGACATCAATATGGTCGATAAACATTCTTGCCAGCTCATTTTTGTGCCTGACATCCAGTGTTGGCCAGTCCTGCAGAAAGGATGTCATCTGCTTTTCTGTCACAACAGTATCGCCAGCTTCCGCTTCTGCCAGCCTGGCTTCCAGCTTTGTTTTACATTTGTCCAGCTCTTCTATCCGTTCCTTCAAATATGTTCCTACGACATCATCGGAATCTAGTGCCATATCAATCAGCTTATCCATTTGATTTCGGCAATTCTGGATTTGCGCTTTCAAGCGGTTTGCTTCCATACTGATCTTTTTGTGCTGTTCTACGGGGATACTTTCATATTTTCTGACGATTGTAAACATGCGTTGTTCAACTGCTGTTTCTACTTCTTTTGGCTTCCCCAAATTGGTTGCTACATCACAGCAATGCATCGCCCTGCCGGAACAGTACAGATAATAATACCGACCTCCATTGGAAGACTTTGGGACCGCCGCATAACCGCAGTGGGCGCATTTGACCAATCCAGTCAACCATGTGAGCTGTCCCCAGGAGCTGTTGTCCACCTGGATATTTCCCTCCAGCCGATGCTGACATTTGAGAAAAAGCTCTGCATCCACGAACCCTTCACTGGGCGCAAGCGAAAGGACATGCTCAGAAAACGTAGAATACTTTCTTTCATTTCCTTTTCGTTTGCCATATAAATAACAGCCATTTGTCCCAACAAACAAATCCGGTTCACTGGTAATTTGACAGCCCTTCTCTTTATAGTATTGATAGATCCGAATATCCGAACGGACGTATATCGGATTTTTTAGTAATACACCCACCTTACTGCTCGACCATTCTTTCCTACTATGTGTCAAATAGCCATTGTGATTGCATACTCTAGCTACCTCTCCCAATGTATAAAGAGCATTGCCATACATTTCATACATCTGCCGGATGACTTCTGCCTCTGTGTCAATCGGTTCCAGATATTTGAATCGCTTGCCATCCTTTCTGGTTTCTGCTTTCTGAAAACCATATGGTGGCGGTCCGCCCAGATACATGCCCTTCTCACCCCGGGCATAATAATTGTCTTTGATACGAATTTGAATCGTCTCACGTTCCAGCTGTGCAAATACCATTGCGATGCTCAGCATAGCGCGTCCCATCGGCGTTCCGGTATCAAACTTTTCTTGTGTTGATACAAACGAAGTATGGTATCGATCCAATAAGTCGATCAGGTTCGCAAAATCCAGTAAAGAACGGCTCATACGATCCAATCGGTATACAATTACCCGATGAATCAAACCATTCTTGATATCACGGATCATTGCCTGAAAATCCGGCCGGTTGATATTGCTGCCACTATAGCCTTTGTCCTGATAAATTTTATAAGAATTTCCTGCTACCTCCCGTTTGCACAACTCGATCTGTGTTTCAATCGAAATACTGTCCTTTTTATCCACAGACTGTCGTGTATAAATGGCATCCATGCAAAGCCTCCTCGAAAAAAACAAAAGCACGGATCATACTCCGCGCTTCCCTATCAGGCCATTTATTCCTCTTTGTCACTTCTGCAATTTCATTCTGATACTTATATGTGCGGCTTCCAAAGAGACACGCAATTGGTCAACTCTTGCTTTGCTTCGTTTTTTCCTTTCATACCTATTTCTTCTTGCTCTATTTTATGCCCGTTTTTCTTTCTATATGTCCAGAGTATATCATTAAGCATGTATCACATTTATATCCAATATCGAAGGAATGCAAAACCGCCCTTGATCGTCAGACCTGACGTCTGATTACAAGGGCGGTTTCTCTTGGACTGTTTTTACAGCAGCCCAGCTATATCATATAAAAGAAAAGAGAGAAAATGAAATGAAAAACTTCGCTCATTTTTGGCCATAATATGCATTCGGGCCATGCTTGCGCATAAAATGCTTGTCCTGCATATTCTGTGGGGCAACGAATGACTTGCGGTCCACTTCGCGCGTATAAATCGCCATTTTGGCAACTTCCTCCAGAACAACAGCGTGATACACAGCTTGTGCCGCGTCTCTTCCCCAGGTAAACGGGCCATGGCTTGCACAAATGGCACCTGGTACATGGACAGGGTCGATCATACGCTCCTGAAACGTTTCAACGATGGCTCTTCCGGTATTTTTTTCATAATCCTCGTCGATCTCCTGATCGGTCAAATGGCGGACACAAGGAATGGAGCCATAAAAATAATCCGCATGTGTTGTACCATAGCACGGAATGTCCTGTCCCGCTTGTGCCCAAGCAACTGCATACGTACTATGGGTGTGTACGATACCTCCTAAAGCCGGGAATGCCTTGTACAATTCGATATGCGTTTTGGTATCAGAGGATGGGGAAAGCATACCCTCTACCTGATTTCCGTCCAGATCTATCACCACCATATCATCCGGTGTCAATGATTCATATGCAACGCCGGAAGGCTTTATAACGACCAATCTACTATCGCGGTCAATGCCAGAAACATTCCCCCACGTAAATGTGACCAATCCACGCTTGGGTAATTCCATATTGGCTTCATATACCGCCTGTTTGAGTTGTTCCAACAAAATGCTCGCCTCCTATCATTGCAGTACATCCACAGCTGCTCGCTGGACTGCAAGCCCACTCTGATAGCGTTTCATAAACGTTTGGAATCCCTGTACATCCACCGGCTCCGGTTGGATGACAGTGCCGTTGTTTCCATGGAATACTTGTGCATCAAGATAGTCCTCTAACGTCTGTGCTGCTTCATGCCGCTGCATATATGCTGCCAAAAGCGCACAGCCCCATGCGCCGCCTTCTCCCGCCGTCTCCATAACTGCAACGGGCGTGTCCATGGCAGCTGCCATGATACGCTGTCCGACCAGCGGCGTTTTGAAAAATCCGCCATGTCCAAGTAGACGATCCAGTTCGACATGCTCCTGCTCAAACAGGATGTCCATACCGATTTTCAGTGTCGCACATGCGCTATACAATTGTGCACGCATAAAATTGGCCAAAGTGAACCGACTGTCCGGTGAACGGACAAATAGCGGACGCCCCGCTTCCAAATTTGTAACGGGCTCTCCAGAGAGATAGTTATACACAACCAGTCCGCCGCAGTCAACGTCTCCATGCTGTGCCACTTCAAACAAGGTGGTAAACAATCTGTTTTGGTCATCTTTTGCGCCGAGCGCGACACTCACTGCACGGAACAGCTCTGCCCATGCATTGATTTCGTTGGTACAATTGTTGCAGTGTACCATCGCAACAGGCTTGCCAGACGGTGTTGTTACCATATCAATCTCCTGGTACACCTGCGACAGCTCCTGTTCCAGTACCGCCATAGCAAACACGGAAGTTCCTGCGGAAACATTTCCCGTGCGCTCCGCTACACTGTTCGTCGCGGTCATACCAGTACCTGCATCCCCCTCCGGTGGGCACAATGGAATCCCTGCCTGCAACGTATTGGTTGGGTCAAGCAAGCGTGCCCCCTCTTCTGTCAGCGTTCCTGCATATTCACCTGCTGTGAGCACACGCGGCAGGATGTCGCGCAGCTTCCAGGAAAAACCCTGTTCAGAAATACGCGCTTCAAATTGATCGATCATTGTTGCATTGTAATCCTTTGTACTGCTGTCAATTGGAAACATTCCCGATGCCTCTCCAATGCCCAACACTCTTTGACCAGTCAGTTTCCAATGGACATACCCCGCAAGGGTCGTCAAAAAGGCGATATCCTTCACATGTGCTTCCTGATTGAGGATGGCCTGATACAGATGCGCGATGCTCCAGCGCTGTGGGATATTGAAATGAAACAGCTTTGTCAGTTCTTCAGCTGCCGGTCCGGTCATTGTATTGCGCCAGGTTCGGAACGGTACAAGTTGCTTGCCATTGTGATCAAACGGCAGATATCCATGCATCATTGCAGAAAAGCCGATCGCCCCAATGGTTTTTAGTTCTGTTCCGTATTTTGTATGTGCTTCCTGCACGAGTTCTGCATAGCTGCGCTGCAATCCATTCCACACTTCGTCTAGGTGATATGTCCAGATACTGTCCTCATAGCGGTTTTCCCACACAAAGCTGCCAGAGGCAATCGGTTTATGTTCATCATCAATCAAAACTGCTTTGATGCGGGTTGAGCCAAACTCAATGCCCAGTGCAGTTTTTCCCTGTTCGATACAGGTTCTGATGGTATCCATGCACATATCCTCCTTTATGCAAATGGGTTTTCATTCGGATACGGCAGGCTCTTCGGCTGATTGTAGCTGATATCAGCAATACCGATATACTTGAGCACCTCATACAGAGCCTTGCCCCAATGACCAAACACGACGACGCCGTGATGCGGATATCGCTTGGCAATCAGGACATGACGGTAAAAGCGATCCATTTCTGGAATGGCAAATGCGCCGATGGATCCAAAACTCTCACAATCCATATCCAGAATTTCGCCTTGCGCAACATAGGCTTTCAACTCAGTACCCGCGGTGGATTGCAGACGGAAAAATGTAATCTCACCCGGCGTGATATTGCCCTCAAGCGTGCCACGCGTGATATCCGGCTCAGAATCTGGCTCCAAATCGCGCTTCATAATGACTTGATAGCCCATATGCGGATTGCACAGACGTGATTTACAGGTATTTCCACAGTGAAATGCCATAAATGTTTCATGTAAGTGATAATCGTATTTCCCCTTAATTCCCTTGTCATACATCGACTGAGGGACAGAGTTGTTGATATCGAGCAATGTCGTCGGTTCTCCCGAAACGCAGATGCCAATGTATTCGGAAAGTGCGCCATATACATCGACCTCGCATGCGACCGGAATCCCGCGTGCTGTCAGCCGGGAATTGACATAGCAAGGAACGAAGCCAAATTCTGTCTGGAACGCAGGCCAGCATTTTGCAGCGATGGCAACATAGTCTCTCGCGCCCTTGTGTTCTGCGATCCAATCTTCCAGTGTCAGCTCGTATTGCGCCAACCGCGGCAAGATACCTGCATAGGGATTCCCATCTCCCAACTCCGTCTGCATTTCCTCAATTTTTTTCGGAATGCGGCTATCACCTTTGTGCTTGTTGTATGCTGCAAGAAGATCCAGTTCACTATTTTCCTCTACAGCGACCCCCAGATCATACAGCGGCTGAATGGGCGCGTTACACGCCAGGAAATCATCCGGGCGCGGACCAAAGGTAATGACTTTGAGGTGCTTCAATCCCACAATTGCACGGGCAATCGGAATAAATTCCCGCATTTTTTCCGCAATCTCTTCCGCAGTGCCCACCGGATACTCTGGGATATACGCAGTCTTATGGCGCATGCCGAGGTTATACGAACAATTGAGCATGCCACAATATGCATCACCTCGCCCGTCATGCAGGTCGCCATCTCCCTCGGCAGCAGCCACATACATAATCGGGCCATCAAACCATTCGGAAATCAATGTTTCCGGTGTTTCCGGTCCAAAATTCCCCAGAAATACAACCAATGCATTCACGCCTGCGGCGGTTACATCTTCAACTGCACGCTTTGCATCCAGTTCATTTTCCACCGTCACTGTACAGGTATACAAGCCATCGCCAAATATCTTGGCAACCGCCGCACGGCGACGCTCTGACAGCGTCATCGGGAAACAGGAACGTGATACGGCAATGCATCCTAATTTTATCTCAGGGATATTCACAAGTAATTCCTCCTCATATCTACGATTTACCAATTTTTATTTGTTCTTATTCTTACGTGACGTGATCACGCTTTGCAGGACGATGAAGAAGCACAGCAGCGCGGAAAGTACAATGCGTACCCACCAGCTGGACAGCGTACCCTGTGTTGTAATCAAACTAGAGATTGTGCCCTTAATCAATACACCGAAAAATGTACCAATCGGATTGCCAACGCCGCCGGAAAGCAGTGTACCACCAATAACAGATGCAGAAATCGCATCCATTTCCAGTCCCTTTGCCTGTTCGACAAATCCTGCACAGCTGTTCAAGCAGAATAGAAAGCCGCCTAAGCCTGCCAAAAATCCATCCAGCACATACGCCTTCATCTTGGTCCGCCGTACATTCAGGCCCATCATCAGCGCGCTCTGCTGATTTCCGCCAATGGCGTACAACGAACGACCAAATTTGGTATATTTGAGCAAAATAAATACCGCAATAACGACTACGATTGAGATGATGACCGACGGATAGATAAAAGCCGGTTGGAAAATACCACGCTTATTGGTAGAACCAATTGGCAAGTAAATGCTGTATTTTGCCCATTTGAGAAAGGTTTCGTTGGTAATGGATATCATTTCCGTACTGATCACCGCAGTCAGGCCACGTGCAAAGAACAGCCCGGCAAGCGACACAATAAACGGCTGGATATCCAGATAAGCAACCAAAAATCCCTGTACCAAGCCGAACAGCAGGCCAATAACCAGCGCCGAAATCACAGCAGCATATGCGCTCATGCCCATCTTTTCCATTTCAAACGCGCATACCATGCAGACAAGCGCTGTCACTGAGCCAACGGAAATATCAATGCCGCCCGTTATCATGACGATTGTCATGCCGCAGGAAATGACGAGCAGGCCTGCGTTTGAGATCAAAAGATTGACAAACATCTGCGGCTTTGCAAAGCCTTGATTGGCAAACACAATCATGCCGGCAGCGTACATCAAGATGAATAAGCCTATGGTAACCATAAGCAGAAACGTTGTTCCGCTGAGCTTTTTCTTTTGTTTCAGCGACTTTGTGCTCATACTACCGCACCTCCATTCGTTTGCCCCCGCTTAACAGCTCGCTTTGCGCGCTGGTTGTTGATAAATTTCTGGAAAACCGGGCTTTGCAGCGTGACGATGATGACAACGACAATTGCCTTATAGACCGGCAGCTGATCGGAAGATACGTTCATCGCATACAATGTCGTGGTCAACGCCTGAATTGTGTAAGCGCCAATCACGGAGCCCGCTATACTGAATTTGCCGCCAGACAGGATATTGCCGCCAAGCGCAACCGCGAGGATCGCGTCCATTTCCAGGTTGAGGCCGATATTGTTTGCGTCCGCCGAATAAATACGGCTGGATGCGACGAAGCCTGCGATACCTGCTAGCAAGCCGCAGATAATGTAGGTAATCATCTTGATGCGCTTGGCATTCAGGCCGACCAGACGGGAAGAGCTGCTGTTGATGCCAACGCTCTCGATATACAGTCCAAGCGCGCTCTTTTTCAAAATCAAGCTTACAATCAATACGACCGCAACAGCAAAAAATACTGGCAGCGGGAACAGCATATGCGGCAGCGCACCGCCCCACATGGAATAGGCTCCTACACGGACATAGGTGATCTGTCCTCCTGTGACCAGCTGTGCAATGCCACGTCCTGCAGTATACAAAATCAAGGTTGCAACCATTGGCTGGATGTGCAAGTGCGCAACCAAATAGCCGTTAAACGCACCGCACAGCGCTGCAGCTGCAAGTGCTGCGAGCACGCCCAGGATCAGCGGATTTTGAAATGCATCAACCGATGTCTGTCCACCCGATAGAATCTGGCAACAGACCGCTGCGGCAACTGCCATAACGGCACCAACGCTGATATCTTGTCCGCCGGATGCCGCCGTTACGAGCGTCATGCCGACTGCAAGGATGACCAGTTCGCTTGCGCGGTTGATAACGTCAATGATGTAGCCATACAACACGCCGTCACGCATGGAAATCGCAAAAAAGTCCGGTGTTTTAATCAAATTGGAAAGCAGCACAACAATCAGGCACATAATCGGCAAAAACAGATGATGGCGCGTAATGCTACTCCAATGGAATTTTTTCTGTTCAGACATTTGTTTTGTCACCTCCGGCAATTGTCTGCATGATCTTATCCTGCGTCAAATCGCTGCCGGACAATTCGCCGACCTTTTTGCCGTCACGCAGGACAGCCATGCGGGAACATGTGCGAAGCATCTCTTCGATCTCGGATGAAATAAATGCGACGCTCATGCCTTTGTCTGCCAAATCCAGTACCAGCTTCTGAATTTCCGTCTTTGTGCCGATATCAATACCGCGTGTCGGCTCATCAAGAATCAAGAAATCCGGATTGGTCAACAGCCATCGCCCAATGATACATTTCTGCTGGTTTCCGCCGGATAAGCTTTTGATCGGCGTCTCGCGCGATGCTGTTTTGATTTGCAGCATATCAATATACTTGTCTGCGGCCTCATCCATCTCCTTGCGCGACATTGGATGGAACATGCCGCGCTTCGCCTGTAATGCGATGATAATATTTTCTCTGACAGACAGATCCGCAATAATACCGTCTCGCTTACGGTCTTCTGGCAGATACGCCATACCCTGCTGCATCGCATCGATTGGCGCATTGATCTTCGCCTGCTTGCCATTGACTTTCAGCGTACCGCTGTCCGCCTTGTCCGCACCGTAAATCGCGCGTACAAGCTCGCTTCGTCCAGAGCCGAGCAGACCTGTCAGGCCTATCACTTCGCCCTTTTCTACCGTTAAGTCAAATGGGCGGATGGTTCCTTTGTGTCCAATGCCGGTAGCTTCTATGACCGGCGCACCTGCCGCATGTGGTTTGCCTGCGTGTTCACTTTTGATATCAGCAAGATCATCGAAGTCCTTGCCCATCATCTTGGCGACCAGCTGATAGCGCGGAAGTTCTTTTGTCGTGTATTCGCCAACGAGCTCTCCGTTTCGCAAAACAGTAATGCGATCGCATACCGCATACACCTGTTCGAGAAAATGTGTGACAAAAATAATACCAACACCCTGTGCTTTGAGCTTGTTCATCAGGACAAACAGCTTTTCTACTTCGTCATCGTCCAATGATGAAGTGGGCTCATCCAGGATCAATACACGGCACTTCATGTCAACTGCACGCGCAATGGCAATCATCTGCTGTACAGCAATGGAGCATTCATCCAGCTCCTGTGCTGGTGCTACATGGATATCCAAGTTTTCCAACAGCTCGGCAGACCGCTTATTCATCGCTTTCCAGTCGATGAACCCGGCTTTCCGCGGCTCTCGGCCAATAAAAAGATTTTCTGCAACTGACAGGTTGGGACAAAGTGTGATTTCCTGATAAACGGTGCTGATGCCGTTTTCCTGTGCCTGCTCCGGGGAATGGTTCACAATAGACTTCCCCTCCATGATGATTTCGCCGCCGTCCATCGGATATACGCCGGTCAATACCTTGATAAGCGTACTCTTTCCTGCGCCATTTTCTCCCATCAATGCATGGATCTCGCCCTGGCGCAATGTGAAATCAACATTCTGAAGCGCTTTGACACCGGGAAACAGCTTATCAATCCCCTTCATCTCCAACACGATGTTGTTTTCCATAACTTTTTCACCTGCTCTTTCCTTCAAACGCTTTATTTTTACATCATTTTCCGTATTTGGGGTCAAAAATAGCGTGGTACGGTTTCCGGAGAATTCACCGGTCTCCGCACCACGCCATTTTTCTGTTTATTCAGAAATAGATTCCCGGCTTGGTTTGTTCAATCAATACGCTCTTTCGTCTATCATTTCCTGCGTGATGGTTTCGGAATCGAACTGGGTCTCATCAACATATGCGGTCTTTTCAACTTCTTCTCCAGCTTCCAGCTTCTCAATGATTTCCTGTACACGCGGGCCATGCAGCGGATTACACTCGACATCCAAGCTGATCTTGCCAGCCAATACATCGTTCAGGCCTGCGCGGGTGGTATCGAAAGAAATGACGGTGATGCCATCCTTGCCAACCGTCTTTCCGGCAGCTTCAATTGCATCAATTGCGCCAAACGCCTCGTTGTCGTTCTCGCAGTAAACCACGTCGATATCACTGTTCTGCTTGAGCACGCTCTCCATAACTTCCTGGCCCTTTGCCTGCGTGAACTCACCGCTCTGCTGCGCAACAAGATTCCAGTTGGCGTTTTTCTCGACACCTTCGTTCAGCGCATCAGTACGCCCGATCTGTGCAGAAGAACCGATAGTGCCCTGAATATGTACAATATTCAACTGATCCTTATCTGCAAACTGCTCTTCCATCCACTTGACGGCCTTGTCGCCTTCTGCGCGGAAGTCCGATCCTACCCACGCGGTATACAAGCTGTCGTCAGATACTTGAACCTGACGGTCAACGATAATAACTGGGATCCCTGCATTCTTTGCCTCTTGAAGGACGGTGTCCCAACCAGTCTCGCCAGTCGGCGCCAATACGATATAATCGACATCCTGCTGGATGAAGTTTCGGATCGCTGTGATCTGATTTTCCTGTTTCTGCTGTGCATCGTCAAAGATCAGCTTGTAGCCATTTTCTTCGCTAAAGGTGCTCTTCATAGACTCTGTGTTCGCAGTGCGCCAGTCGGACTCCGCGCCTACCTGAGAGAAACCTACTACAATCAGATCATCCGATCCGCCAACATCCGCCGTTCCACTTCCCGTATCAGCCGGTGCTCCACCACAGGCAGTCAATCCCAGGCACATAACAGACGCGATCAGTGCCGACCACAATCTCTGCTTCATTTTCATTTTTGTCTCCTCCTTGTACTGTGCATTGTGTTAGGCTTTCTTGCCTTTCATTGGTATCATTATAGGTTGTTTGCACAAAAACCTCCATGAAGTATCTTTCGTATTATTTTCTATTTTTTATTTCAATTTTTACCCTCTCAAACAAAAGGTAATTTTTTTACACAGAAAGTTGATTTTATTTTGGCAGACAAACCGTAACCATGGTCCCCTCCCCTTCTTCGCTTTCAAAAACCAGCCCAGCTTGTTCTCCGCAGTACAGCCGCAGCCGTTGATGAACATTTTTTAGACCAAAGCTGTCCCGTCGATCCTCATATACGCCTGCACGCAGCTGTTCCAGCTGCTCCTGCGACATCCCGCCGCCGTTATCTGTCACAACGATTTCGATCCGCGTATCGCAGTCATATGCTACGATCGCAATGATTCCCCCGCCGCGTTTATTCTTAATTCCATGATACAACGCGTTCTCCACCAACGGCTGCAAGGTCAATTTTGGAATCGGATAGGCCAGTAGTGTATCAGGAATATCGATTTCATAATCCAAGATATCCCGATAGCGCACCTGTTGTATCTCCAAATAGCTCTCTACCTGTTGCTTTTCTGTTCCAAGCGGAATGACATCTGCTCCATTCGACAACGAATGCCGGAAAAAATTCGACAAAGCCGTCGTCATCTGTACA
>JAUNIY010000072.1 GCA_030523305.1 Eubacteriales bacterium | reverse complement strand
GAAGACACCGATTACAAGCGCATCCTTGAGATCTTCAAGAAGTATGACGTTCGTTACTTCTTCTACAACGGCGGCAACGACTCCATGGATACCTGCAACAAGATCTCTAAGTACATGAAGAAGGTTGGCTACGACTGCCGCGTTATGGGCATTCCGAAGACCATCGACAACGATCTGTTTGGCACCGACCATTGCCCAGGCTTTGCTTCCGCAGCAAAGTATATCGCAACTTCCATTGCAGAAGTTTATCAGGATTCCCACGTATATGACAAGGGCCAGGTTTCCATCATCGAAATCATGGGCCGTCATGCAGGCTGGCTGGCTGGCGCAGCTTCCCTGGCAGAGGTTGCCGGTTATCCGGCTGATCTGGTTTATTTGCCGGAAGTTGACTTCAACATGGACGAGTTCCTGGAAGATGTCGAAGCTCTGTGGGAAAAGAATCACAATGTTATCGTAGCTGTTTCCGAAGGCATACACTATGCCGACGGTTCCTTCGTTTCCGAAGCAAAGACCTCCGCTACCGACGGCTTTGGCCATGCACAGCTGGGCGGCCTGGCTGCGATGCTGGCTGACGTTGTCAAGGAAAGACTGAACGTAAAGGTTCGCGGCATCGAGCTGTCCCTGCTGCAACGCTGCGCTGCTCACTGCGCTTCCCAGACCGATATCGATGAGTCCTTCCTGGCTGGCCAGACTGCTGTCAACTCCGCTGTTGCCGGTGAGACCGACAAGATGGTTGCATTTGAGTGCTCCCGTGAAAACGGCTACTCCTGCAAGACCAAGCTGCTGAACCTGTCCGACGTAGCAAACTACGAGAAGAAGGTTCCGGTAGAATGGATCAACGAGCGCGGAAACAACGTTTCTCAGGACTTTATTGACTATGCACTGCCGCTGATCCAGGGTGAAACCCAGATGAAGAAGGAAAATGGCCTGCCGCGCTTCGCTAAGCTGGCTAAGATTGTCGCTGAATAAGCTCAATCCTTCACGCTATCATCCATAAAATTTTAACCGGTAGACGCCTCACAGCGCCTACCGGTTTTTCATTTGCTTTTTTCCACCGTTTATGGTCTCTATGCAACCACTGAATGGAAAATTCAAGACAAATTCCGCATTCCCTGCTATACTAAACGCAGTAAAACACCTAAAAACCTGGCTGCTAAAAGGGAGGGAACATATGAAATTTACGCTTGAGCCTGCGGAACAGGACGAACTGGAAATTATCATACGCGGCGATTGCAATGATCCGCGTATCCCACGGATTATCGCTGCACTCAATGCGGCAAAAGTAATTTCCCGCCTGTTCCTGTACCGCGATGAAAAAGAATACCTTTGTCCAGTCTCTGAAATCATCTATTTTGAAGCGCTGCATGGTAAAATCTACGCCCATACAGCACAAGGTATCTTGGAAACCCGGTATAAACTATATGAGCTAGCGGATATGCTGCGCAGCAGCGGCTTTATCCAAATCAGCAAAGGTATCTTGGTCAATATTCACGAAGTCGTGTCCGTTGAACCGGAATTTTCGGGAAATTATACCGCTGTGCTAAACAGCCATAAAGTGCGCCTGACGATTTCCCGCAAATATTTCAAAGCTTTCCGCGAATACGTTGTAAAGGAGCTGTAACCATGAACAAGAACACAACCTTACAAACCATATTGGGTTATATGATGATTGGTATCGCCTTTGGCGCAATTGCTGTTACCTTTAGTCTGTATGTCAATCTAGGAATGAATGATATCCTGAAAGAAATCATTGTCTGGCTGGTGGCAGCCGCTGTCATCGGGCTCATTTCCGTGATTTACGAAAACGACCACTTGACGCATCTCATGGCTACGATCATCCACGCACCCATCACCTGCATCGTTGCACTGCTCTGCGGCTGGATTCTGGATTACGGTGACGGTTCTGTTTCTTTGCTGCTAATGCGTATGCTGCCTTCTATTATCATCATTTATGTGGTGATCCATCTGATTTTATTTATATTCCGCCGTATCACCCTCCGAAAAATCAACAACCACCTGAAAAAATAATTTTCACCGGACAGGCACCTCATGCCGTCCCACCGCTTATACTGCCAGCAGAGGTGAGGCTATATGATCTGCTGCTGGAAAACCTTTGGGCTGGTGGCAGCAGCCTTCGGGCTCGGCATACTGCTTGCGACGATGCTTCCCGCCTGTATCCTTGTCCCGGTATCCGCATTGGTGCTGATTGCGATCGGCATTGCTGTCCATTTGAACTGACGAAAGGAGACTTTTTCGTGAAAATCGTTGTTATCAAGCCCCGTCTGTTCGCCGGTATCTTGCGCAGTATTTTCGGTATTAAGAAAATACAAAACGTGTCGTAACGCTACATCCAAACGCGTCGGCCATATCAGGCCGCTGCTCAAGCAAAACGCAAAGAAAGACGAGTGAAAAGCCATTGCTTTTTGCCCGTCTTTTTTCCGCTATGCAACAAGAACCGTTGTACTCCCGCCGTGTTACCACACGAATGGAATGATTTTATATTTCACCTTCTTTTTATATTCGGCATATCCTTCCAATCCTTTTTCAAGCACAATCTCTTCATTTCGGATTCTCTTTGCAATAATAATAGGATGGGCAAGAAAAACAACGAAAGAAACCATCGAACCGAGCACAAGCGGCATCGAGAGAAACAGGACGATCGTTGCGCTGTACATGGGATGGCGGACAATCCCATATAATCCCGTATCGATCACCTTTTGTCCCTGCTGAACCTCTATGGTCCGCGATAAATAGGTATTTTCCCGCAGCACTTCCGCATAAAGCAAATAAGAAAACAAAAACAGGACAGCTGCCGCCCACGAAATCCAATCGGGCAGCATCATCCATTGCAAGCGAAAACCCAATCCTGCTATGACAAAGCCAATGACAAACATCAAACCGCTGAGCTTTATGACAAGCGCCTGCTCGATTTGACGCTCTTTTGCATGCAAACGTTTTTTCAATAATTCTGGATTTTTCCGCATCATGATCATGCCTGCAAAAAACATCGGAACAAATAAGATTCCCATCAACAGCCATGCATTCCAATAAGAAACGGTTCCGGCAGGCACGAACAGGAGTATCCCTATTGCAATCACGCCTAGTGCAAACTTCCATATCGCTTGAAAAAACAATTCTTTCGTCATGTGCGCCCGCCTCCTCAAATTCCAATTTATTGCTCGGTTATCTGCAACCATTTTAGCACATATTGGCAACTGGTACCACCTGTTTTGAACCGATATTTGTAAAAGCAAAAACTGCATAACTCGCAAGCCATGCAGTTTCCCCAAAAATATTCCAATTCTATTTTATTATTGCATCATCCATGCAATCGGCTTTTTCGATGATATCAAATTGCTTTATTCTTGCATATCATCTCATACAGTTGGCCAAAATCCTGAATCACCAAATCTGCCTGTGCGCCAGCACGAACCAATCGATCGTGTGTTGGATCAATTAAGACGATATAACCAATATCCGCTGCGCGCGCAGATTGGGTGCCTGCAACAGAATCCTCAATAACAATACATCTTTCCGGCGGGAATCCCAATGCTTTCGCAGCCAGACAATAAATATCCGGCGCGGGCTTTCCGGGAAATTTTCTATCGCTGCACACCACTGCTGCTCGGTTGAACCACTTCTCGAGCCGTAAGTGTGCAAAATAAAAATCAACGCTTTGCGGATTGGAAGAGGTTGCAATCGTAAATGGGATATTATGTTCCTTCAAATAATCCAATATCATCGGGATCCCCTCGGCTAGCTGAAACTCTTCCGGATGTGTGAGGCAGTATTCTTGGTAATATTTCCTTTTTTTCGCAATCAGCGTCTTTTTTTGCTCTTCCCCCACACTGCCGCCCCAAAAAAATTCTACTGTTTCATGGCTGGTCCGCCCATTGGCATAGCGCAGAAATTCTTCTTGCCCAATTCCATGGCCCAGCGTTTCTTGCGCAAGCCGGTCCCATGCATGGTATTGCATTTGTGTATCAAACAGCATTGTGCCGTTGAAATCAAAGATAACAGCAAACTTCTGCACCATAACCACATCCTCTCATGTTACATTATACTACCATTTTCCCCATCTGGCAATCGTATTTTTCCGGCATATCTGTCAGCCCTGTGCCATAGAACTATAACAACACCGTTTTCCGGCAATGGATTTCATATACTTAGGAGGAAGTTTTATGGAGCTAACTAAAAATACGATCACCTTGAGCCGATTGATTCTGGATGCATGGAATAACTATGAAGAAACTACCGATGCCATTGTTCCGGATACGTTTCCGGATATCGTGCGCATCGCAGCCGTCTATGGCAACCCCCAATTGAAAGATGATGCACCACAATCCGGTCGCGTCCTCATTTCCGGCAGCGTGCGCATGACCGTGCTGTATGTACCAGAGGGCGGTGGACTGCGACGGTTAAATATTCCCATCAGTTTTGCACATATCGAAGAAGCGGCCGGAATCAATGAGGACAGCCAATTGTTTGTCTCCTGCCGTGTTGTGGCGGCCGACGCCCATGTCATGAATTCTCGCAAACTATCCGTCACCGCAACACTCTCCATTTCTTGCCGCGTATTTGCGCAGGACACAGTATCCTTAACCAGCGGCTTTGCCCAAGACGATGGCCAACTTGAACAGCTGACCTCCACACATACGGTTACCGTACCAATGGCTGTCCATCGCCGAGAATTTACGTTGATGGAGGATGTCAATCTGACGGACTTTTCCCGTTATGCCAACATCGCCGCTTCCCGTGCCGATCTGCGCTTGTCAGATTGCCGCCTGATGAATGGAAAAGCTGTCCTGAAGGGAGATGCTGCCCTGCATCTGCTGGCAGAGACAAGCGACAGCACATTGGAAAATATCGACTGTGTGGTACCGTTTACGCAAATTTTTGAAGTTGAAGGCATGACAGATAATCAACAGATCTGCGTCACCTTTTCGCTGCGGCATTTAGACGCCGAACTGCGCGACGACGGTCTCATCGGTGTCGGCATTGGCGCTAGCGTACTGCTCACAGCATTTGAAACACATACCGTACAATTGGTCTCCGATGTCTATCATCTGGAACACGCCGTCCAGGTGGAAACCCAGCCGGTCACGCTCCCATCCAGCCATCCGCTGGCCGAATTGGGGTGCGAAGCATCGGAAACCATACCAGTTGGCATGAAAATCGCGCAAATTGCGGATGTTTCCGCCGTATTGGATGCGCTCAGCCACGAACAATCGCATACCATACTGCGCATGATGGTCTGCATTGTGTACCGCGCGGACGACGGCGAATATTATTCCATCCACCGCGCCGTCCACATGCCGCTTAGCCTGCCGGATGACACCCAGCAGGTCCGCCTGAACGGGATGCAATGCCGGGCTTCCGCAACCATCAGCGGGGAAGATTCCGTTGTCCTTTCCCTCAGCGGGCGGTGCAGTCTGCTATCTGATGAACCATTGCAGCTCAACGATTTGTCTTCGCTGACCATCGATGAAGCGTCAACCCGTTCCGCTGCACCCGTATCGGTCATCCTGCGGTATGTCGATGCGGAAGAATGTCTGTGGGATATTGCCAAATGCTACCGCACAACCGTTGAGGCAATTCGGCAGGCAAACCAGCTCAGCACCGACCATTTCAGCGCCCGCAAGCAAATGTTGCTGATACCAGTCCAGTAAGAACAGGAAACGAAACACCTGGAGGTGCATATGGAACAACAAAAGCTTTATGAAGATATCAGCCGCCGCACTGGCGGTACGATTTATATCGGCGTTGTCGGTCCTGTCCGTACCGGCAAATCCACACTCATCAAACGGTTCATGGAAACGCTGGTGCTTCCCGGAATCGAAAATGTCTACCGGCGGGAACGCGCAAAAGATGAGCTTCCTCAGTCCGGCTCTGGCCGGACCATTATGACGGCAGAACCAAAATTTGTGCCGGAAGAGGCTGCGGAAATTGCATTAGACGGCGACGGCATGTGTAAAGTCCGCCTGGTAGACTGCGTCGGTTATCTGATCGACGGTGCTCTAGGGCAAACGGAAGAGGACACGCCGCGTATGGTATCCACGCCGTGGAGCGAGCAGCCGATTCCCATGTCTGAAGCCGCTGAGCTGGGTACCCGCAAGGTCATCACCGACCATTCTACCATCGGCCTAGTCGTGACGACCGACGGGACTGTGACCGATTTCCCACGGGAAAATTATTTGGAAGCAGAAGACCGCGTCATCCGCGAGCTGAAGAGCCTGCACAAGCCATTCCTCGTCCTAGTTAATTCCATGCAGCCGCAGAGCGCGGAAGCGCAGCAAATTTGCCGCCAGATTGCCGATACCTACGATGTGACGGCGTTGGCGGCCGACTGCCTGAATATGGATGCCGAACAGATGGGGGCCATTCTAAAGTCGGTATTGTATGAGTTTCCGGTACGCGAAGTCGGCATTCTTCTCCCGCCATGGGTTGGCACACTGCCCGCCGGCCACAAGGTCAAAGAAGCTGTTTATAGCGGAATTCGCAGCCAAGCGAATCACATTGGGCGGATGCGCGATATGCAGTCGTGTGCCGATGCATTGGCGCAGACAGAATATGTCTCATCCGCGCAGGTGCAATCGATGGATCTCGGAACGGGCTCCGTACGCGTGGAAATGCGTATCCCCCAGGAAATCTTTTATCAGATTGCCGGAGAACAATCCGGCTTGACAATCCGCGGAGAGGCCGATCTAATTCCTTTGCTCACCCGTCTGGCCAAAATCCAGAAAGAATATGAACGCTTCGACGGCGCACTGGCACAAGTACGGCAGACCGGATATGGCATTGTTATGCCAACCATTGACGAGTTGACGCTGGATGAGCCGGAAATTGTCAAACAGGGCGGACGATACGGTGTCAAGCTTACCGCTTCTGCGCCATCCATCCATATGATCCGCGCGGATATCCAGACGGAGGTCTCCCCTATCGTGGGTTCCGAAAAACAGTCGGAGGATTTGGTGCAATACCTTATGTCAGAATTTGATGGCGAGCCGGAACGCATCTGGCAGACCAATATTTTTGGCAAATCACTCAACGAGCTGGTCAGCGAAGGGATGAATACCAAATTAACCCGTATGCCGGATGATGCCCGCAGCAAACTGCAAGAGACTCTAGAGCGCATCATCAACGAAGGCTCCGGCGGCCTGATTTGTATCATTCTTTGAAACCCGAACGGGCGGCAGCGTGCAATGCCAATGCGCTGCCAGCCCGTTTTGTTTCGCATGCTGTCAAATACGCGTTTCTTATTCTAAAGTATTAGATTCTTCTTATATTATGTAAAAAATACTCATTTTTTCTCATTTCCAATATTTTTATGATTTGAAAGTGAAAAATTGTACAAAAAATCAAATATTTTTTTGCAATATCAATTGACATTTTCTTGCATGGACGGTATACTAAATGCATGCTAACAAGGGCGTTGCAGAATTGTACTCTGCAACGCCCTTTGTATTTCCCCGTTCTGGCGGGAGCATATCTATATCAATCCGGAGCACGAATCGCAGGCTGTTTTCACGCCTCCTTTTCTGCTGAACCGTCACACACAGCAGAAATCCCGTATTACAAAAAGTAAACTCTATTCCTCTATACATTATCTTCAATTATCTTCACATTTTTCAGTGGAAACAGTTTACAGGTTCGGCTCTCGATATCAGAAACAGCGCAGATCATCACGGTCTGCGCTGTTTTATTTAGGCAACCCTCCATCTTGGGGAGAGGCCTGCATCCATACATATTGCCGCAACTTTTCCAAGCTGACGATACGCACGGTCTTTTCCCGATGCTCGACCAGACTCAGCTGCTCCAACTCTGCCAAGGAACGATACAACGTCGCGCGGCTGATATTCAGCCTGCGCGCCAATCCGGCAAAGCCATCCACCAGACGAATACTGCCGCGCTTCTCATTGCGCAACAAATATAGTCCAAGCGCAATACTCGGCGTTTCTGCTGTAAAATGATGCAACCGACACATTGTGAGCTGTAACATGTCGGAAAGAATGGACATATAATTCTGCGCGACATGCGGATTGTCATGGAATATTGGAATCAGCAGGCTTTTGCTCACAAAGGTAACAACGCTGTTCGAACGCGCCCGCAATTGATTTGGCACAAGCGGATGGATATTGGAAAACATGGCTTCCAATTCAAAGAAACTGCCGGTTTCCAACGTAAAATACAATACGCCGTTCGCTCCACACACATCCAAGCTTCCATCCATAACAAGCGCTAGCGCTGGATGATGATGTACTATGGGGATGGTGTGCCCCTTTAAAATGCTGACCGCATGCAGGGATTGCGCCAGCGTCCGAAAGTTTTTGCCATCACATCCGGAAAACAGAGCGGATTCCAAAAAACACTTTTCGTGTCTTGCATTTAACGCCATTTCAAACCGCTTCCTTTCCATTGATTTTAGGTCTCCCTTTCGATTAAAATTATATCTCGATTTCGCGTTATCGTCAACCAGATTTTTACAATTTTAGGTATGAACTGACAAAAAATTCCGTTTTATTCAATGAACTGTATCCGCCTGCTTCCACAAACGTGCAATTTCTTGTGTTGACAAACAAAATGTACGCCGTATTATGAAGGCAATATAGTTCCCATGGAGGTGATTGATATGCCTGAGCAGACGAAAAGCTGTTCCTGCCATGAATTGGCAGAGCTGGAAGAGTTGACACAACAGCACACGGTGCAGCTTGCCAAGCATGAGGAACGGCTTGGCCGCGGCAATATTGAATTTGCCGTGATTTCTACCAAATTAAATATCATCATGGCAATTTTGGCGGCTGTAGGTATCGCTGTCTGCGGCGCCGTCATATCTATAATATTATGAGGGAGGTGGTCAAATGCATATGGAAAACCATACCATTGGCGCAGATACCATCGCACGCACGATTATCCTGGTACTTGCGTTGGTCAATCAGATTCTAGCAATCGCCGGGCATGCTGTCATTCCCTTCACAGACAATGACATTTATCAACTTGTTTCCGTTTGCTGGACTGCTGTCGCAGCTCTGGTTGCATGGTGGAAAAACAACAGTTTTACATGCCTTGCCTGTGAAGCCGACGCATGGCGAAAAAAACAACAAGAACAGAAACAGACTATTACCGACAAAAAGGAGTGAGTTCCATCCGTTATCATGTAAAATTTCAAACAGAAGCGCAATACCAATCCATCGCCTATGGGCAGGGAAGCATATATTCTTCTGCCTGTGGGCCTGCTAGCCTTTGCAATGCACTGTATACGCTTGGAATTGCCGACATCAGTATCCCAACCATGTGCCAGCTTGCGGTTTCCTGTGGCGCACGTGTGGAAGGCGGCACGGTCATGACGACTTTGCTCCGGGCAGCTGCGTCAAAATATCACTTCCAATACTCTGCAACAAGCAAAAACACCGAGCTTTTGGCGCATTTGCATACCGGCGGCGTTGCCATTTTACATGCAGGATCCGCCTATCCGCTGTTTTCTACCAGCGGGCACTTCGTCACAGCGGTCGCTGCGTCCGGCCAAACCATCACCGTGCTGGACAGCTATTGGTACGGTGGCAAATACACCTCTTCTTCCATCCGGCGGAATTATATCCATGTTGTGGAAACTGGTGTCGTAAAAACCAGCCTGTCGCAGTGTGGCAAAGCCACAATCGACCGCAATCCGAGCTACTATCTCATTTCTCGCGAAATGGTAACCGAACAGCCAACCCAAGAATCTGCAAAATCGGAGGCGTATACCATGCAATATTATAAAACACTGGACGATATCCCGACCTACTACCGCGACACTGTGAAAAAGCTCGTGGAACAAGGCGCTATCAAAGGCACCGGCGATGGCCTTGATCTGAGCGAAGACCTTTGTCGTGCGTTTACCATTCTGGATCATGCCGGTCTGCTTCCGGGCTGACGCGGCATCTCCTAAAAGGCAAAGTAACAGGCCAGCGGCGAACTGCTGCTGGCCGTTTGGCTCTATGAACGCCGTTTCACAGCAGCATGTTGACAGGCATCCTATGGCCACGGTATAATGGATTTATCATTTTACGGTACAAGGAAGGGATATCGATGGCGACTGAGAAAAAAGTACACGAGATTGTAACAGATGCAGGATTCACGCCGCTTGAAAGCAGATGCATTGTTGTAAAATATGCTCCCGAAAATTTGAGTGCAAAGATTCTGGATTTGTTCAATTTGGAATATTATGTATTGCAGCTTTGCGAGAAGGAAATTGTATTGCTTCCATTCAATACTTCTACATTGAATCTGACGCTCAAAAAGAATGATATTGTTACAATCCCATATGGTGCCATCCAATCTGTGACAATTGCAGAAGATTTATTGGATTATATCATTTCCATCGCGACGGATGACGGTATTGTCCGCTTGTGCACCCAGCAAAAGGAACTCAGCAATTTCCGCAGCTCGGGAAGCCTAAGCTCTAAAAAATTTGGCATCAACCTAGAAAACTGGCACGCCGACAACCTAGACGCGACACTAGAAGCATTGAAAAGCCTAGGAAAATCCTAGGAATAAAATATATACGGCCCCAAAGGCTATGAAAGCCCGTACAAGCATTGCGCTTTGCACGGGCTTTTTATCATTTTTATACAGTTTCCATCTCGAGCAGCCGATCCATCAGCCGATAACCACACTGTATCCGTTTGCCGGTATTGTTTGCCATTAACTCATTGTATAGCATTCCTATATTGTCAGCCGGCATCCTGCTGTCATACAGCATATAGGGAACGGGATCGCTGGTGTGGGTGCGGCAGCGGATTGGTGTCGGATGATCCGGCATAATGAGCATGCGGAAATCCTCCCCTGCTTTTTCCAGTTCCTCCACAACAATACGGATAATGCGCTGGTCTAGATATTCGATGGCCTGCACTTTGTGTGCTACATTGCCCTGATGACCCATTTCATCCGGTGCTTCCACATGGATATAGGCAAAATCTTTTCCCGCCAGCAGTTGCCGAACCGCCTCCATCGCCTTTCCTTCATAGTTGGTCCGCAAGGAACCAGTTGCTCCTTTTACCTCGGCAACATCCATGCCGATACCAGCTGCGATGCCCTTGAGTAAATCGACTGCGGAAATCATCACGCCGGTTTTTCCTGTCTTTTGTTCAAATGCAGGCAACGCTGGTCGTGTGCCCGCGCCCCAAAACCACAGGCAATTCGCTTTGTTCCGTCCCTTGGCAGCCCGCTCGCTATTGATGGGATGCTTGTTCAAAATATCATAACTCCGTATCATCATATCACGCAGAACTGGATCCTGCGGCATATATGGCCCGATGACTTCCCCAAGATGGTCGTGCGGCTGATCCAACCCTACGACTTCGCCATGATCCCAAAGGAACAGATGACGGTAGCTGGTACCGACATAGAAATGATACGTATCGTTTTCAAATTCTTTTTTGATTGCTTCCAGCAATACCGCTGCGTCCTCCGTGGGGATTTCACCAGAGCTATGATCCAAAATGGTGCGTTGTGCAAATGGAATATCCTCGTCTGTGAGCGTGACAAAATTCACACGTATGGCAACGTCGGTTGGCTGCATAGCAACGCCAATGCTCAATGCTTCAAGCGGAGAACGTCCAGAATAATATTTTCGCGGATCATATCCCATAACCGAAAGATTGGCCGTATCGCTTCCCGGGCTCATACCTTTGGGAATGGTATGTACGAGCGCAATTTCCGACTTTGCAGCCAATGCATCCATCATCGGTGTGTTGGCGTATGCCAACGGCGTTTTTCCACCAAGCATGTCAATTGGCTCGTCCGCCATGCCATCACCCAGAACAACAATATATTTCATATATCTCTCCTTCAGGCTGAATACTCATAAGCGATGCCTATCATACCATATTCGCCGCTTGCCTATTCTATACGTATTATGAAGCAAAGCGGATTTCTTGTCCAGAAGAATTCCACCATATATAGGACACACACAAATATACAATGACAAATGGTTTCCACCACCGCCCAAATTCAAAATGTCAAAAGTTCTTGACACTTTTATGCCTATCTGCTATACTAAAAATGTAAAATACATTTGACATTTGTTCCAACAGAACGCGGGAGGAGGCACAGTTATGAGCACCAACCTTATTCTCATGCTATTTGCTGTTTTCCTAATCATCAGCATAGCGGTTATCCTTTCCATGTTTGTGTCATTGGCAAAACAAGGAGATGAACGTCGAAATATGATTATCGAAAAAGCCAGCGCAAAAACGTTTGCTGTGACAGTATTGTATTTGTTGTTCCAAATTGTTGAAAGCCTCTATAAAATCATCTCCGGAACAGATTTCTCTCCCGAAGGATTAAATCCTTTTACCACGCTGACTGTGATTGCTGTGGTCTACGCCATCGAACTGATGTACCACAAAAAGAAATATGGCGATTGATATGGAAAACATCATACGAACAAAAAGAAAAGAGCTGGGATTGTCTCAGGAAGAATTGGCAAAAAAATGCTGTGTATCCCGGCAGACCGTCAACGCAATCGAAAACAACAAGTACGACCCTACATTATCTTTGGCTTTTCGCCTGGCAAAAGAATTGCAAATTACCGTTGATGAGCTTTTTATATCATCATAAGAACATGTTATCTGGATTGGCGGCGCAAAACATTTGCGCCGCCCTGTTTTTAACCGGAAGTTTATTTTTTGAACAAACAATGTAACATCCATTCCGGGGGAATCCCAAAATCTGTGTAAAGTCCATATAGCAGTGCAGAAAAGTAGATT
>JAUNIY010000240.1 GCA_030523305.1 Eubacteriales bacterium | reverse complement strand
AAAATGAAAATGGAATCGCCGGATATGACGGCTCAAAATATAGACCGCATTGCTGCGCTATTCCCGAACTGCGTCACGGAGGCGGCGGACGGGCATGGCGGTGTTAAACGCGCTGTCAACTTTGAGCTGCTGAAGCAGATGCTCTCGCCGGATGTGGTGGAGGGCGACGAGTGCTATGAGTTTACCTGGGTGGGCAAGAAGGCGGCGATTGTGGAAGCCAACAAGCCCATCCGCAAGACGCTGCGCCCCTGCGTGGAGGAAAGCAAGGACTGGGACACCACCGAAAACCTCTACATCGAGGGCGACAATCTGGAAGTCCTCAAGCTGTTGCAGGAGAGCTATCTTGGTAAGGTGAAGATGATCTACATCGACCCGCCGTACAATACCGGAAACGACTTCATCTATGCCGATGATTTCATGCGCTCGCAGGAAGAAGAAAACGAGCAGATGGGAATGTACGACGAGGACGAAAACCGCCTGTTCAAGAACACCGACACCAACGGACGTTTTCATTCCGACTGGTGCAGCATGATTTATTCACGGTTGATGCTGGCGAGAAATCTGCTGACGGAGGATGGGGTAATTTTCATCAGTATTGATGACAACGAAGTCAAAGACTTAATGCCAATCTGTGATGAGGTTTTTGGAAGTTTCAATTTTCTCGCTACATTTACATGGCAGAAGAAATACGGTCCAGCAAACGATGCAAAAGGTGTGTCTGCCACCCATGAGTACATCCTTCTGTATGGGAAAAACTCTAACCAATGGGTTCCCGGATTGCTACCAAGAAATGATGAACAATTAAAAGCCTATAAAAATCCTGACAACGATCCAAGAGGCGTATGGCGTGCAAGTGCTTTGTCTGCCCGGACTTATAGTGCCTCCTGCGACTATATTATTACAGGCCCGACTGGGTTAAAATTTTCTCCACCGCCCAGTAGATCATGGATTGTTAATGAGGAAAGCTATCAGCGGATGTTAGCAGATAATCGAATTACTTTTGGTGCTGATGGAACAGGTAGACCCATGCAGAAAAAATTCATCACCGAAGTTAAAGATGGGATTACGCCGGAAACATGGTTGCCTCGTGAAAAAGGTGGAGATAACAAGATTGCTCGCTATGAGCTAAAAGAAATTTTCCCAGAGAACCTTTTTGATACGCCTAAGCCGTCAAAGCTGATTAAATATTTAGAAACAATTGCGGGAACAAAAGATACAGATATTATTCTCGACTTTTTCTCCGGCTCAGCCACCACCGCCCACGCTGTCATGCAGCTGAACGCCGAGGATGGTGGACACCGCAAATTCATTATGGTGCAGCTCCCAGAAAAGTGCGACGAAGCAAGCGAAGCCTATAAAGCCGGTTACAAGAACATCTGCGAAATCGGCAAAGAGCGCATCCGCCGCGCCGGGGAGAAAATCAAGTCCGAAAGCCCCATGACCACCCAGGATCTCGACATCGGTTTCCGCGTCCTCAAGCTGGACGATACCAACATGAAGGACGTCTACTATGCCCCCGATGACTACGATCAGGGAATGCTTGCCGGACTGGAATCCAACATCAAGGATGAACGCACCGACCTTGACCTGCTGTTCGGCTGCCTGATTGACTGGGGTCTGCCGCTGTCCCTGCCGTATTCTTCCGAGCAGTTGGGCGGCTGCACCGTCCACACCTACAACGACGGCGATTTGATTGCCTGCTTTGACGCAAACATCCCCGAAAGCGTGGTCAAGGAAATCGCCAAGCGCAAGCCGCTCCGCGCCGTTTTCCGCGATTCCGGCTTTGCCTCCAGCCCGGAGAAGATCAACGTGTTCGAGATTTTCAAGCTCTATATGCCGGAGGATGCAAACGACATCACCAAGCGCGTGAGGGTTTTGTAAAATATGGTTATGAATCAGGAGAATAGATGAGATGCTAAGCAGACGTGATATTGAAAAAGAACTCGGAAAGGGAATCAATATTGTTCCTATTATACGTGATAATT
>JAUNIY010000071.1 GCA_030523305.1 Eubacteriales bacterium | reverse complement strand
ATAGAAAACAGCTTACCTGCATATTCCGTCCTGGAAAGTGAAAACATCTTTGTTATGACGCATACACGGGCAACTACCCAGAACATCCGCCCGCTGCGTATTGCTATTCTCAATCTTATGCCGACCAAAATCGTCACGGAAACGCAGATTCTCCGCCGTCTTTCCAACACGCCGATCCAGATCGAAGTGGATCTGCTCCAAACTGCTACACACAAATCCACCAACACACCAGAGCATCATCTTCTGAAATTTTATCAAACCTTCGACGACATCCGTGATGAGCACTATGATGGCTTTATTATCACAGGCGCGCCGGTTGAGAAAATGCCGTTTGAAGAAGTGGATTATTGGCCGGAGCTAGTTGAAATCATGGAATGGACCAAAACGCATGTACATTCCACGATGCATATCTGCTGGGGTGCGCAAGCTGGACTGTACTATCATTACGGCATTGAAAAATATATGCTGGACAAAAAAATTTCCGGCGTATTTAAGCATCATATTATGCGTCATCGCACCAACGAGAGCTTGCTTCGCGGTTTTGATGATGTATTTCGTGCGCCGCACTCCCGCTACACAGGTATCCGTTCCGAAGATATTTTACATCATCCGGAGCTGATGTTGCTCGCGGAATCCTACGAAGCTGGTCCGTACCTGATCGCCTCGAAAAACGGCCGTCAACTGTTTGTCACCGGGCACAGCGAGTACGACAAGGACACTTTGGCAAAGGAATATTTCCGTGACCTGCACAAGGGACTGCATCCCGACGTTCCGGAAAACTATTTTGACGGTGATAACCCATACAACGAACCGCATGTATCGTGGCGTTCACACTCCACGCTGCTATTCACAAACTGGCTGAACTATTATGTCTACCAGAACACGCCGTATGAAATCAGCGAAATCAAGTAAAAAAACACAACCGCCAGAGGATTTTGATGATCTACCCTGGCGGTTTTTGTTTTCGGTTTTACACACTAGATATAGAACCCACCATTGACACCAAGCACCTGCCCAGTGACAAAACGAGACTGTTCGGACGCCAACCAGTAAATTGCCTCCGCAACCTCTTGCGGACTTCCGTTCCTAGCCAACGGCGTTTCTTCCGCCAGTTCTTGCATGACAGCTTCCCCGTGCATGCGGTTCATGTCGGTATCAATCACGCCCGGCGCAACGCAGTTTACCCGGATACCGGATAGGCCCAATTCCTTTGCCAGCGCTTTGGTCATGCCGATCACAGCCGCTTTGGACGCCGAATAATGCACCTCGCACGAGCCGCCGGTCTGCCCCCAGATAGAGGAGACCGTGACAATGCTGCCTGTCTGCCGCTCCAGCAGCTGCGGCAACACCGCTTGGATCACGCGGTAAACGCCCTTGGTGTTGACGTCAAACATCGTATCCCAGTCCTCTTCGGTGATATCCGCAAACAGTTTTTGCTGTGCAATGCCGGCATTGCATACCACTGCATCCAGTGTCCCAAACTGTGCCTGCGCCAGCAGAGCCAAGCGGCGCACCGCCGCAGTATCCCTGATATCCGCCTGTATACACTGGCATTCTGCACCTATATTCTGTAGCTCTTGTTCCAACTGCTGCGCAGCACCTGTCGAGTGCACATAGCTCCCTGTAACATTCCAGCCTTCCCGCGCAAATTTCAGGGCGCAGGCGCGTCCGATTCCGCGCGTCACGCCGGTAATCAAAACTGATTTTGACATGTTCCTCCCAATTCAAAACAGAGGACAGCATGGAATGCAATCCCCCTGTCCTCTGCCTTTCGCCATAATCAATGATGTCAACCGGATCGATCAAATCGCTACTGTCTTGGAAACTTCGTACAGCTGTTGATCCAAATCCTTGGTCATTGCCAAGCCTTCTTCGATATCATAATCCATAATTTCATTGTTTTTGGAGCAAACAACCCGGTTAGACGCACCTTCCATCAGGATCTTGACCGCATGATAGCCCATACGGGTCGCCATGACGCGGTCACGCACCGTCGGTGAACCGCCACGCTGGATATGGCCCAAAATGGTCACGCGCGCATCAATACCGGTAGCGGTATGAATGCGGTCCGCAACATCCTGCGCATTGCCGACACCTTCGGCAACAATGATGATATGGTGCTTTCTGCCGCGGATACGGTTTGCACGCATCTTCTGGACAATCGACGTCTCGAAGTCGGTTTCACGCTCCGGCAGCAGGATCGCCGTTGCACCGCAGGCAATGCCAACCTGCAACGCCAAATGGCCCGCACGCCGACCCATAACCTCAACAACTGAGCAACGTTCATGCGACTGCATCGTATCGCGCAGCTTATCGATCGCCTGAATCGCCGTGTTGGAAGCCGTATCAAAACCGATGGTATAATCGGAACATACGATATCATTGTCAATGGTTCCCGGGATACCGATTGCCGGGACGCCCTTGCGGGAAAGCGCCTGCGCGCCGCGGAAGCTGCCATCGCCACCGCATACAACCAATCCATCCAGTCCCATATAATGCGCATTGTCCGCTGCCTGCTGCAAGCCCTCTTCGGTCAGCATCTCCAAACAGCGCGCTGTATACAGCATTGTACCGCCTCTTGCAATGATGCCGTCTACACTACGGGCGCCCATTTCCATGATATCGCCATTGATGAGTCCACTATAACCGCGGCGGATGCCAAGGCAGGAAATGCCATAGGCGGACGACGTACGCACAACCGCGCGGACAACTGCGTTCATACCAGGTGCGTCGCCGCCACTGGTGAGAATACCGATTCGTTTGATCTGCTTACTCATTTCGTTCCCTCCAAATATGTTTCCATCTGTCGTTTCTCCAATACGACAACCGGAACCTCATAATGAATGAAAATTTTCCTGTTGGATTGTCATTCCTGCATTGCGTTGCAAAAACTTCCGGGTTTTCGCCGGAATTGCCTTCGTCATTTCATTATAACATTTTCTTCCCCAAGAATAAACCTTAATTTGTCAAGTAACAACAAATTATTATAGACCCACATCGAGCGCGGCGCTCGCAGGGTTTTCCGGTTATCCGAGCAAAACAGATACACCGGCAGATCTCCACGATATTCCGCCGTCAGTTTTTTTACTTCTTCCAGCTTTGGGTCATCCAAATTAGCCATGCGCAAATACAGCTTGTGTCGGCATCCGCCTACGGACGGGCCGGGCGCCGCTTGTGGGCGTGCCGCATCCTTATCCCCATACGGACGGCCACGGCGTGCGCCGCGTGTAACCTGTATCGCCTGCCGGGCGGCCTCCAGATGCTCCGCATCCAGCGGATAAATCGCCGTTGGTAGGATTTTCGGCGCTTCATCCTCCCGGGCATCGATACGTCCGGCAATCCAAACAGCCCGATCCTCCTTCATCCAGTCGCCCGCCTGCTGCATGACCGAGGAAAAGACGACCAATTCCGCCGAGCCGGTCAAGTCTTCTGCCACAACATACGCCATCATGCTGTTATTCCTGGTCGTTTTTAGCCGGACGGACGTAATCACACCCGCCAAAATGACCTGCATACCGTCCCGGTATCGGGGCTGCTGTGCCTCATCGCGCTCTCCGCTCAAGTCCTCTTCAATGTCGCGGATGCGCGCGCAATCTGCCGTTTCAATCAGTTCCCGGTAGCTGTCAAGCGGATGCCCCGACAGGTACAACCCCGTCGTTTCCTTTTCCAATGTCAACAGCTCGCGCTCGGACAGCTCCGGTATATCCGGCATATGAATGCTTTCGCGTTTTTCCTCCGCACCCATGCCGAACAGATCCATCTGCCCTTCCACGTTGCGCCGACGGGCATTGGTCACCGCCTGAAGCACACGGTCATATACTTCCAGCAGCTGGCTGCGGCGATAGCCCATCGAGTCAAACGCGCCAGACTTAATCAAGCCCTCCAGTGCACGCCGGTTTAAATCATGGGCATACATGCGTTCACAAAATTCTTCGAATGATGTAAACGGCCCATCTTGCTCCCGCTCCTGTTCCAGCTCCTTTAAAAAGCTTCGTCCAACGTTGCGGATCGCCGCCAGGCCAAACCGGATATTGCCGTCAGAAACCGTAAAGCCTTCTCCGGACTGATTGACGTCCGGCGGCAGGACCGTCAATCCCATGCCGCGCACCGCGCCAATATATTCCGAAACCTTCGAGGAAGAATCGAGCACACTCGTGAGCAGTGCCGCCATATATTCGCGCGGGTAATGGCATTTCATATAAGCCGTCTGATAGGATACCACCGCATAGCACACCGCATGTGCTTTGTTGAAGGCATAGTTTGCAAAATCCATGATTTCATCAAAAATGGATTCTGCCGTCTGTTCATCCACGCCGCGTTTGATCGCCCCGTCGATGCCCAGTGCTTCGTTGCCATAGATAAAATTCGTCCGCTCTTTGGCAAGCTCTTTCATTTTCTTTTTGGACATGGCACGACGCACCATATCCGCCTTGCCGAGCGAATAACCCGCCAGAACGCGGAACACTTCCATTACCTGTTCTTGATACACCATACAGCCGTAGGTGACATCCAGGATATCCTTGAGCAGCGGATGCTTATACTGCACCTGCTTCGGATCGTGCTTACACGCGATATACCGCGGGATCGACTGCATCGGTCCGGGACGATAGAGCGCCACAACTGCTGTGATGTCTTCAATGGAGTGCGGCTTCAGGCCGGTAACAACATTGGTAATGCCCGCGCTTTCCAGCTGGAACACGCCGGCGGTCTTCCCCTGCGCCAGCATGGCATACGTGGCATCGTCATTCAGCGAAATGTCATCCAGGCGGAAGTCCGGCTCCCACTGCTGCACCATCTTTTCCGCATCGGCCAGCACAGTCAGATTGCGCAGGCCAAGAAAATCCATTTTCAGCAGCCCCAGCTCTTCGAGTGTGGTCATGATATACTGCGTGACCATATTGCCATCGTTGGCTGCCAGCGGGACATAATGATCGACCGGCTCATTGGTGATGACAACACCCGCAGCGTGCGTAGAGGCATGTCGCGGCATCCCTTCCAAGCTCCTAGCCGTATCAATCAACCGGTGCACGGTCGCATCGTTTTCATACATCTGACGCAGCTGTTCCGACGCAGCAAGCGCCTTGTCCAGCGTAATGTGCAGCTCCATTGGCACCAGCTTGGCGACAACATCAACATCCGCATACGGGATATTGAGCGCGCGGCCGACGTCGCGGATCGCGTTGCGCGCCGCCATGGTGCCAAATGTCACGATCTGCGCGACATGATCCGCGCCATATTTTTCTGTCACATAGTCAATGACCTCCTGTCGCCGCTCATAGCAGAAATCCACGTCGATATCCGGCATACTGATGCGCTCCGGATTGAGGAAGCGTTCAAAATACAGAGAATACTGCAATGGATCCAGTGTTGTGATATCCAGGCAATACGCAACCATGGAGCCTGCGGCCGAGCCGCGCCCTGGCCCGACTGGGATGCCATGCGTTTTCGCATAATGAATAAAATCCCATACGATGAGGAAATAATCGACAAACCCCATCTGTGCGATCATATCCAATTCGTATTGCAGCCGCTCGCGCTTTTCCTGGTCTGCCGGGTCATATCGTTTGTCAAAGCCCTCCATACACAGCTTTTGGAGGTACTGCTCGGCGGTATAGCCTTCCGGCACATCAAACGACGGCAAATGATACTGCCCAAATGTGAAATCCAGGTTGCACTGCTCCACAATCTTCATGGTATTGGCGATTGCTTCGGGATGCTCCGGGAACAGCGCTGCCATTTCCGCTTCGCTTTTCAAATAGAATTCTTCTGTTTCAAACCGCATGCGGTCTACATCGTCCACCGTCTTGCCAGTCTGAATGCACATGAGGACATCCTGGATTTTTGCATCTTCCTTTGTGGTATAATGCGCGTCGTTGGTCGCCACCAACGGAATACCGGTCTCCTCTGCAATCCGCAAGATGCCCCGATTGACGTCCGGATCCTCCGCAAGCCCGTGATCCTGGATTTCGAGATAAAAATTGTCCTCGCCGAACATATCACGATATGCCAGCGCAGCCTGCTTGGCCCCCTCATAGTTCTGCTGCAAAATCTTGGACGCAACTTCTCCGGCAAGGCACGCAGACAGGCAGATCAATCCCTCATGATGCGTACGCAGCAGCTCCATATCCACACGTGGGCGGTTATAAAAGCCCTCAGAAAAAGACAGGCTGACCATGTGGATCAAATTACGATAACCCGTCTCATTTTTACACAGCAAAATCAGATGATAGGGGTTGTTGTCCAACCCATGTTCCTTATCATGCCGGGTACGACGCGCGACATAGACCTCGCAGCCGATCACCGGCTTGATGCCGGCCGCCTTTGCCGCGCGGTAAAAATCAATAACGCCGTACATGACGCCATGATCCGTGATCGCAATAGCCTCTTGCCCAAGCGCTTTGACATGCTCCATCATTGTGCCGATGCGGCAGGCGCCGTCCAACAAGCTGAATTCTGTATGTACATGTAAATGTGCAAAGCTCATTCGTGTTCCTCCTGTACAGCTTTCGCAATGGCAACAATGCGGCGCAACCGGTGGCTCATCCCCGGCTTGGAAATCGGCGGTTGAAGACGCGCAGCCAATTCAGCTAGGCTCGCTGTCGGGTCCTCCAAACGCAGGCGGATGGTTTCATGCAGCGAGTCCGGAAAGACCTCCCAGCCTCCTTGCTCCAACGCAAGCCGGATCGCCGTGATCTGCCCGGCAGCCGCATTGGAAGCCTTGATGACATTTGCAGCTTCGCAATTCACCTGCCGGTTGATCTGATTGCGCAGCTGCTTTTCTACTTTGGCCTGCATCAACTGCATGGCGGCATGCTGCGCACCGATCAGCGTCAAAAAATCCTCCGCCCCCGCCGCATCCTTCCAGTACAACATAGAAACCGTCTCCCGTACCGCAAGCTTGGGCGTCAAATCCATATCCAGCATCAAGCTCATGACTTCACGGCACAGCGTATGGTGTGCCGTCGTCATTTCAAGATGCGTTTTTTTGTCCGGTCCTGCCACCGCGCCAGACGCGAGAAAAACACCGCGCAGAAAAGCTGCCCGGCAGCAGTCCTCCTCAATCACATTGCGGTTGAGGTGATAGGACATATGGTATTTCCAATCATAGCCCAGCCGGGAAAACACCCGCCTGCACTGCGCTTCATCCGTTATTTTATATGTAATCCGCCCGCCTGCGCTCTTCTCCTGGGCTGTTACCGTAATCCCAAATGCGCGCGCAAACAATGGAGGGATGCGTTTTGCCAGCGGTTCACTGCTGGTTACCATCGCAATTTCCGTATGGGAAAAGGTATGCGCATACAGCAGAAGCCCATATGCCTCCGCCACAGCGCAACATTCCCGACCAGCTGGAATCCGGCACAGTTCCGCCTTTGTTTCAGAAGAAAACGACACCACAGTCCCTCCTCACATGTCTCCCAGGCCGGTTTCCCTGGCCAGCAAGTCATATGCGCCATAAACGCCCTCGCGCACGCAGCATTGCCCAAATACATTGACCACCGCTTGTGCCAACAGCTTTGGATCGTGGCGCGCCAACTCGCTTCCATTCGCAATCAGCGGAAAGCCATACATTTCTACGCCCGCGGCGCGAAAACGCCCCATATCCATGATAACCGGCTCCGCATCCTCTGTGCGGTACCGGGCCTGGATCGGATCTGGTACAGGCGCCGTATTGTAAATGCAGGCGTCTACAATGCCCGGCTTGCTGTGTTGCAGCAGTGCGTCCAGGTGGTCGAACGCCGTATAGCCCTCTGTTTCCCCGTCCTGTGTCATGATATTGAGCACATACACCTTTGGCGCCTTCGATTTCTCCAGCGCGCCGACAATGCCATCTACCAGCAGATTGGGGATAATGCTGGTATACAAGCTGCCCGGCCCCAAAATAATCATATCGGCAGATAAAATGGCATCGATCGCATGCGGCAGGGCCTGCGGATGCCTGGGCTCCAGCCGTACCTGCTGAATCCTGCAATTCTGCTCCTTTTTCTTTGCCGCAATTTTGGATTCTCCGACGACACTCGCACCATTTTCAAAATCCGCCACCAGATTACAGTCCGCATTGGTCACAGGCAGCACCTTGCCCGTGACGGCCAATACCTCGTTCATTTTCATGACAGCTTCTTCAAAAGAGCCCGAAACGCCGTTGAGCGCCGCCAAAAATAGGTTGCCAAACGACTGGCCCTTGTTGATTCCCTCCGGGAAGCGATAGTTGAGCAGCTTCACCATCGTCGGCTCTGTGTTGGCAAGCGCCGTAATGCAGTTGCGGATATCGCCCGGCGGGAGCATACCGAGATCCTCGCGCAATACGCCGCTTCCGCCGCCGTCATCCGAAACCGACACAATTGCCGTGATATTTTCCGTATAGGTTTTCAACCCACGCAGCATGGTGGACAGGCCCGTACCGCCGCCGATGACAGCGATACGCGGCCCCAGGCTGCGGGAGGACTGGATGGTCTGCCGGTTCTGCCGTTTTCGCAGACCTGCTTTGCGCGCCGCCCGCAGCGTGCGCAGATAGATCTTGCGGTAGAATGGTCTTGCCATATCATTACCCTTTCAAACTGTCTCTATGTGTCGCTGCTGCCAAAACATTGTGCTGCAACAGATGCTTTTTGACGGCCTCTGCAATCGCCACTGAGCGGTGCCTGCCGCCAGTGCAGCCAATGGCGATGGTCAAAACAGCCTTTCCTTCTTTGGTATAGTGCGGGATGAGAAAATCAAGCAGCGCATACAGGCGGTCGAGATATCGGTCCGCTGTCCCGTCGCAGAAGACATATTTGCTGACCTGCGGATCCTGGCCGGTCTTTTCGCGCAGGCTGATTTCATAATATGGGTTTGGTAAGAACCGCACATCGAATACCAGATCCGCATCCGCTGGGATGCCGTATTTGAAGCCAAACGATACCACGTTGACATGCAGCAGGCCGCGGCTTGCGCCGCCGGTCGCCAGCGAAATGATGGTCTCGCGCAGCTGCGCCACCTCAAAGCGGGTCGTATCTACAACAAAATCCGCCCGCTGCCGCACATTGACCAAAAGCTCTCGCTCCTTTTCGATCGCATCTACCATCGTCACGCCATCTACCATCAGCGGATGCTTGCGGCGGGTGGCTTTATACCGGTTAATCAGTGTCGGCGTCGCCGTATCCAAATAGATCACCTTATATTCACAACCGAGTTCCGCCAGCCGGTCAAATACTGGCATCAGATTGGAGATATCCTTGCCCGCGCGGATATCTACCGCCAGCGCAACCCGTTCGTACTGGCCGCCAGCTGCTGCCAAGCAGATTTCCGCAAAAGACGGAATCAGCGCCACCGGGATATTGTCCACACAATAATAGCCCAGATCCTCCAGCGTTGCCATTGCCCTCGATTTACCCGATCCTGACATACCGGAAATGATAAAAAATTTCATGCTATGCTGTCCTTTTCCCGTCCCCTGGCCATCGTTGTCCAGCCAGGTTTATGTTCCTCCATGCTTCCCCGATCTGCTTACAGCATCCGAACCTCCGGCTCCAGCTCTACGCCAAACTGACGCAGTACCTCCTGCTGCACATGCGCAATCACAGCCAATACGTCTGCGCAGGTCGCACCGCCCGTATTGACGACAAAGCCCGCATGTTTTTGCGACACCTGCGCGCCTCCGACCGTATATCCCATCAATCCGGCGTCCTGGATCAGCTTCCCGGCAAAATAACCTGCCGGACGCTTGAACGTACTGCCTGCGCTCGGATAATTGAGCGGCTGCTTCTCCCGCCGCCGCCGTGCAAACAGATCCATTTTTGCTCGGATCATCTCCGTGTCTCCCTGTTCCAGCTGCATCACGGCAGAAAGCGCAATCCATTCCGGATGGCTCTTCAAAATACTCGTGCGGTAATCAAATGCAAGCGCCTGATTGCTCAGTACGCCGATGGTATCATTTTGTGCGTCGTAATACCGGGCAGAAACCACAACATTCGCCGTTTGCCCATCGTAAGCGCCCGCATTCATAAACAAGGCACCGCCCAGCGATCCGGGGATCCCTCCGGCAAATTCCAAGCCGGTTAAGCCGGCACGGCATGCTTCCGTCGCCAGCGTAGACAGCAGCGCACCTGTCTGCGCTTCTATCCGTGTGCCCTCTGTCCGAATCGCACTGTAATCCGCACCGAGGCACAGCACAACGCCGCGCAACCCTTCATCTTTGACCAGCACGTTGGAGCCGTTGCCCAGTACGGTCAGTGGTGCGCCGATTTTATTTGCAGCCCGTACAACGCTGCAAACCGCCTGTTCGCTCTTTGGAGAAAGCAACAGCTCTGCCGGGCCGCCAACGCGGAAAGAGGTATGCCGGCTCATCGGCTCCTCTGGATACCATGCAAGCTGTTCCGCCGGGCAGTCCAGCTCGCGCTTGAATGCTTCTATCATAAACCTTCATTCCTTTATTTAACGAAATAGTTGGGAGATTTGTCTATTCATACAGTATTATTATACCATGCTAAGGGAAAAAGAGAAACGCTTTTTCTGTCCGACCACCCGGTATTCTGTAAAATATATGTTACCGTACTGGAAACTGCGCGCCAGGCTGCGCTTGCGCGAAACAAATTTTCCTCGTCCTGCTTTTTACCCTTGTTTTTCTGTCCTGCGTCGCATACAATAGTAATAACAAACGATAGACTTTTGTATACGCCGGAGGTTTCCGTTTATGATCTATGTTACAAGTGACCTGCATGGCTGTTTGGAAGACTGGAAAAGCCTGCTGAAGAAAATACATTTTCATGACAGCGATACCATGTTTGTGCTGGGAGACTGCGTGGACCTAGGCCCGGAGCCAATCGGGCTTTTGCACGATATGATGCAATATCCAAACGTGTTCCCCCTACTGGGCAATCACGAGCTGCGATTTGCCCGCAGCGTCCGCAGCCTCTCGCCCGAGGCGACCATGGACAACCTGGCCGACCATCTGGACGACGGGAGCCGGCTGGCATTTGCCGAATGGGCGGCAGACGGCGGCCAACACACGCTGGCGCAATATCTGGCGCTGGACGAGGAAGGGCGGGAAGCCATCCTCGATTATATTGGCGAAATGACGCTGTATGAAGAAACCGAAGCAGATGGCGTCTCGTTTGTGCTGACGCACAGCGGCATCGCCGGTTTTGACCCGGAGCGAAAGCTGGAGGAATATCCCCCTGCCGCTTTTCTGACCGCTGAACCGCGTCCCGGTATGGAGTATTTCGCAGACAAAACCGTTATCGTCGGTCATATTCCCACTTTCCGCTTAGAAGGCGGGGCCCCCGGCCATATTTTGGACGACGGCGGCATTATTTATATCGACTGCGGCGCAGCACACAAGGACGAGGGCGGACGCGTCGGCTGCCTGCGCTTGGATGACTTGGAAGAATTTTATATTTGAATCTACGAAACAAAAGCAATGCGCGCCCCCAACGACGTGCATTGCTTTTTCTGTCGATATATCGATTACACCACTCAGTTGCCCATACCCATGGACTTCATCATGCGCTCGTTCAACTCCTTGGCCGCATTATACCCCATCGACTTATGACGGTGGTTCATCGCCGCGACCTCAATGATAACTGCAAGATTTCGACCCGGGCGCACCGGGATGGTCAAGGATGGGATCCGCAAACCCAAGATATCGGTATACTGGTTGTCCATGCCCAAGCGGTCATACATCTTACCCTCCTGCCACTGTTCCAGGTTGATAATGACGTCGACACGTTCGGTATCTTTGATTGCGCCCATGCCGAAAATGCGACGTACATCGACAATGCCGATACCGCGCAGCTCGATAAAATGGCGGATGATTTCCGGTGCACTGCCGACCAGCGTGCGGTCAGATACGCGCTTGATTTCCACCGCATCGTCTGCAATCAAACGGTGTCCGCGCTTGACCAGCTCGATCGCCGTCTCGCTCTTACCGACGCCGCTGTCGCCCAGGATCAGGACGCCTTCGCCATAGATTTCCACCAGCACGCCGTGCAGTGTGATGCGAGGCGCAAGGGAAACCTTGAGCGACGCAATGACAGCGCTCATCGCAGACGAGGTAAACTCGTTGGTGCGCAGGATCGTGACGTCATATTTCTTCGCCGCTTCGATCAGCTCCGGGAACACGTCGATATTTCTCGTAATGATGATTGCCGGAATGCCGGTGGAACACAGCTGTTCAAAAATATCCAAACGCTTGTCGCTGTCAAATTGCTCAACAAACGTATTTTCCACCTTGCCCATAATTTGCAGGCGGTTTGGCTCAAAATAGTCAAAAAAACCTGCAAGCTGCAAGCCTGGCCGATTGACGTCGTCTGTGGTAATTTCTACTTTTTCAAAGCCTTCCGGCCCATAAATTATCTCAAATTGGAATTCTGTAATCAACTGGCCCAGCGTCACGCTGAATTCTTTCAGTTGCATGTTTGACAGCCTCCTATTCCCTTACGTTTTCTCCCATACTGTGACAGTAAATTCTGTTTTTATTATAACGGATAGCCGTGTTGAATGCAATGCAAGTCGCCGTTTTTTTCCTTCCCGGAAATATTTTTGTCCTTTGCCCTTGCAATTCTTTTCGACATATGGTATTATAATATTCGTTACTCAAATGATAAAAGATAAGGAGGTGCAGGAAAGATGGCAAAGTGTGAAGTTTGCGGCAAGGGCGTGACCTTCGGTATTAAGGTTTCCCATTCCCACAGACGTTCCAATCGTACTTGGAAGCCGAACGTACGTCGCGTAAAGGCTATCGTTGCTGGCACTCCGTGCCATATCAATGTTTGCTCTCGGTGCCTCCGCTCCGGCAAGGTTACTCGTGCAATCTGATTGATATAACACTGTTGAAAGTAAGCTCTTCGTATTTGAAGTGCCCCCCAAAAGTTAGACAAATTTTTTTAATTAAGCGACCTGAAGGGTC
>JAUNIY010000239.1 GCA_030523305.1 Eubacteriales bacterium | reverse complement strand
CAGCTTTGTGTCCATTATGAACTGCCGCACAGAAAAGGGGGCGGAGCTTATTTGCAATATTCCGGAAGCCTATAACAATATTCTGGTACCGCGCATGATTTTACAGCCCATTATCGGAAATGCATTTTTCCATGGATTTGCGGAAAAAGACAAGGATTGTGAAATTCATATTACAGTGGAAGAGAGAGGAACGATGGTGATGATTCATATTATGGACAACGGCGAAGGGATTGGGCCAATGCGCCTGAAAGAAATCAGGACAGGGAAATATGAATCGCAAGATAGCCATCATGGCATAGGACTCAAAAATATCAGGAAAAGGCTTGAAATTATTTATGGAGGAGCGTCTCGGCTTGAAATTCACAGTGAATTGGGACAATTTACAACGGTATCGCTTCTGATTGACAATTATCGGCACAGAATAGAGGAAGAGCCGTTGGTATAGCGTAGAAAGGAAATCGGAGATGAGGGTTTTAATTGTGGATGACGAACCTTTGATTATGCAGTATATTACGCGGTGTGTCCAGCAGGCGGATGCGGCGGTTGAAATTGCAGGCTCTGTCACCTCGGGAGCAAAAGCGTTGCGGTTGATGGAAACAGAACATGTAGATATCGTTTTTGCCGACATTACCATGCCCAAAATGGATGGAATTGAGCTGTTGCAAAAGCTGAAAAAAGATTATCCGAATACAAAAGTGATCATGCTGACTTGCCATGCGGATTTCGCTTATGTACGGGCCGCGATGCAGCATCATGCAGAAGATTATATATTAAAGGATGAAATCAGCCCGGAACGGGTTCAGACAGTTTTGCAGAAAATACAAGACGCCGAAGAAAAGAAAGCTGCGGAAGATGTAGAAAAAACGTTGCAACAGAGAAACTATATTCGGAAGCTGATTGAGGATGAAACATTTGCATCACGGATTGATAGAAATGAATTGCGCAGCAATGGCATCTACTTGCAGGATCGGGCATTTGTTGTGCTGACCTTTTGGAACGATGAGGAAAATATGCGAGTCCTCCAGAAGGCGGGAAAAGAGTTGCTAGAAAATATGCTGTTTTATGCGCACAATGAAAACAGTATGTTTTTATTTGCCAATTTAAAAAAGAATTTTGTATCCGGGATGCCGAAGGAACGGCGCGCGATGCTCCATTCTGTAGAAGATAACATCCATGGCTTAGTCGGCTGTAGCAGGCTGCATCATCATATCACGTTGCTTCCCGAAGCGATTTTTGAAGCAATGGAAAATCAGGAGCAGCGGTTTTATGGTACAAAACAAAGAAAGTTTGGCCGAGAGGAGGGGATAATACAGCTGGAACAGTGTATCATGCGGGTTACGGTGCAAATTGTGGACAAAAACTGTGAAGCGATTTGCAGGGAGCTGGAAAACCTTGTAAACAACGCGAAAGAAACCAAACCTCAGGTTATATTTTTGAAGTTTTCTCTCATCCAGCTAATGAATGGTGTGCAAAATAAATTGGGGGTGGATTTCGGAGATGTTGAGGCACGGCTGCGGGACAGCATGTATATAGATGATGTACAAGGCTGTGTTCAGACCTGTATTGATATACTGAAGCAGCAGGGAAAACAGTATTCTGACTCCATTAGAAGGGCGGTCGAGTACATCCATGCCCACTATATGGAGGATATTTCGTTGCATATTGTGGCAGAGATGGCTTATCTGCACAAGGATTATTTGTCGCGGCAATTCAAAAAAGAGGTTGGAGTCAATTATTCCGAATATTTGTTGAAAGTACGGCTGGATCAGGCCAAAAAGCTGCTGGAAACGACAGATATGCGTATTTCCGACATCGCTTCCAGCGTAGGGATCAGCAATTTGAGCTATTTTTCCACGGTGTTCCATAAAACATATGGATTGAAGCCAAAGGAGGTACGAAAAAAGAATTTGGACGAATGATGTCAAAAATCTGAAAAAACATATCAAATTTGAGAAAGAAATTGTGCACTTCTTATAGTAAACTAGGATCATCAAAGAAGAG
>JAUNIY010000238.1 GCA_030523305.1 Eubacteriales bacterium | reverse complement strand
CAACCTGAAGATGACCCGTCCGGCATTCGGCGGCCACCTGATGGCAACGATCATCTGCCCGCGTTTCCGTCCGCAGATGTCTACGGTACGCCCGGGCGTATTGAAGAAGGGTACCTATGATGAAGCAAAGGCAGCAGCAGTAGTTGTCGAGAAGTATCCGGTAAAGACCGGCGAGCTGAAGACGCAGGTTGTTGAAATCGTGAAGGAAGCAAAGCAGCTGGTAGACCTGATCGGCGCAGATGTAGTCGTATCGGTAGGCCGCGGCATTTCCAAGGACGTAGAGAAGGGTATTGCCCTGGCAGAAGAGCTGGCAGGCGTACTGGGCGGCGTTGTAGGCGGCTCCCGTGTAGCAATTGACAGCGGCTGGCTGACGGCAGACCATCAGGTAGGCCAGACCGGCAAGACCGTACATCCGACCCTGTATATTGCGCTGGGTATCTCGGGCGCAATCCAGCACAAGGCTGGTATGCAGGATTCCGGCACGATCATTGCAGTCAACAAGTCCGAGTCCGCACCGATCTTCGACGTAGCAGACTACGGCATTTGCGGCGACCTGTACAAGGTTGTACCGATGATGATCGAGACCATCAAGGCTGCTAAGGCTGCAAAGTAATCTCCCGCTTTTCTTTACGGAAAGAAAAGCTTGGCAAAAGAAACGTCCTGTGCGCTCCCGCGCACCGCAAACACGCCGGACAAAAAAGTCCGTCGGTTTGCCGACAGACGGTAATATTGCACGCGAAACCCCTCGGAGCAATCCGAAGGGTTTTTTGCGTGGTGATGACGGTGGAAAGAGTTGGTTTCAAGCCTTCCCCCAAGGGGGCGCGTGCTGCTGCATGCAGCCGAACGCAGTGAGAGCGAGGCCTCAGCCTAACAGAAATTTGCTGCTTCCAGCTCTCCCCCAAAGTTTTCTCTAGTCTTTCCGCTCCTTCACCGTATCATGCAGCCAGGTAAGCGCGTCGTGCAGCGTACCGACGGCGTCGCACAATCCGATATCCACGGCTTCCTGTGCGCCGAGCACGGTACCGACATCGGAAGCCAATGCATCGGTCTGCATCATACGACGGCTGAGCTCGGCTTCCTCCACTGAGGAATTGGCGACGATAAATTGGGTGATCCGGCTTTGAATCTGCCGAAAATATTCATAGGTCTGCGGCGCGCCGATCACCGTGCCATTGATGCGTACCGGATGCAGCATCATAGAAGCGGATGGGGCGATCAAGGTCCGCTGCGCTGCGACGGCAAGCGGGATGCCGATCGAATGCCCGCCGCCCAGCACAAGCGAAATAGTCGGTTTTTTCATCCCGGCAATCAATTCTGCGATTGCAAGGCCCGCCTCTACATCGCCGCCCGCCGTATTGAGCAGGATCAGCAGCCCATCGATGTCTTCGGTTTCTTCGATGGCGGCCAATTGCGGCAGGACATGCTCATATTTGGTTGTTTTGGTGGTTTCCGGCGCTTCTTGATGCCCTTCGATGGTTCCGATGATGGTGATACAATGGATATCCCCGCGGGAAGAATGCGTCGTAATCGAACCGGTATCCGGCTTGTTTTGCTGTTCCTCTTTGGTATCAGCCATAAAAAGTTTCTCCTTTTGTAAAATTTTATGTTCTGCGCCATTGACAAAAAACGGTTATACGAATAGTTATCCACATTTCCACAGAGTTATCCACATAAATCCTTGAAAATCGGTGGATAACTTTGTGAATTTGTGGATAAAGACAGAGTTGTACACAAAACAGTGGCGTTTCTTTGCCGGATCAAACAGAAAATCGGGGGAAATCGGCAAATTTTTGAGAAAATCTTTTTTGTCAAAATGACAGTGTACAAGGAGTAATCAAAATTCGCGTCTATTTCTGTGATATTTTGCGGAAATACATCTATTTGTAATCATCCGACAGGAATATTTTACCCGTGTTGCCAGAGAGTTATACACAGAGGAAGAAAAAATTTTGAAAAAAGATAGTGGGATTGTGTATAAGTAGGGGAAAATACAGCGTGCCAAATGGGAAGGATTTCCTGTAAC
>JAUNIY010000070.1 GCA_030523305.1 Eubacteriales bacterium | reverse complement strand
CTGCAAAGGCTGCTGCCGAAAAGGCCGCTGCTGCGGAAAAGTAAGATTTGCCTTTCCAAACGATGAAACCTGATTGAGGAGACGCCCATGAATAGCAACCGCACACCCAATCATTCCCGCATCCATCGAACGGTGGCCGCAGTCCTGGTTGGGGCCGCTGCTGTTGTTATCGTGGGCGCCTTTCTGGTTTTCCAGTGCCTGTCTTTTGACGAGGACGGCGCGCATGTGGTAGACCGCTATGGCGTGCTGGCGATGGAGGCGGCAGACAGTGGAAAACCGGAAGAAACCGGACAGAATACAACCAGCACCGTACAGCCGGAAACGCCGGACGAAGAACCGCAGGACAACGTGACGGCGGCACGGGCCGCGATGCTTTCCGCCAATGCGCTGTGTGATGATGACACCATAGAAGAATTGGAACAGTTGGCAGCGGAGGGAACGCTGGATACCGTTGTGGTCAATATCAAAGATGCCGATGGTTATTTGAATATCCATGTGCGCACCGGCGTGTTGGAAGATGCTGACCGCTTGACCGAGGATACCGCAGATGACCTGGAGGCTGCTATCGGTGCGCTGCGCGATGCAGGTGTCCATGTTGTCGGGCGCATTTATTGCATGCATGATCAGCGCGCGACGGCGCAGAATGCGGATATCGCCATGCAATATCAGGCGGGCGGGACATGGCTCGATTATGACAGCACGCGGTGGTTGGACATCACCAACCGCGATGCGGTGAAATATCTCGCCGATATCGCCGAGAGCGCAGCCAAGGCGGGCTGTGATGAGATTTTGCTCGATGAATTTACATTCCCGCTGCGCGGGCATATGGATCGCATTGCGTTTGCAGAAGAGCCGGAGGAACAGGCATCGGTCCTGCTGGAAGCGTTGGAGGAGATCCGCGATGCCGCTGGGGCGGATGTCGTGGTCAGCTTGACTGCGGGGTCTGCGGATGCGCTGACGCGGCTGTCGGAGACGGCGGAAAGCGACGGCTTCCCGGCTGGTGATGTCGGTGCGCTGCTGGCCGCAGCGGACCGTGTATTGGTTCCTGTGGACGACGCAGCGGATGTGGAGGAGACTGTGGCAGAGGTACAAGACATGGCAGCCGATGCTGTGGTTGTCCCGGTGCTGGACAGCGTTAGCGCGTGGATGGCATATACCGGCGACGCGGTTTTGGATGCTGTCTATGATACGGAGGACGTACTGGCTGTGCTGAGCGGCGAAAAAAGCGCGGACGAGATGGACGACGGAGCACAGCCGGACGACGAAACATCGGATGGCGCGGACGGCGAAGGCCGGCGGCATTCCGACGATACGCATGACGATGCAGACGCCGATGACGCATGATACCCGCCGCGCCCCTGTGCATACAGATAACACAATGGGTCCCCGCTTTTGCGGGGGCCTTCTCTTTTGTGCAAAAGCGGCGAATGCGGCGCCGGGAGGTAAAAAGAATGTACAAAATGCGATACGTTTACAGAAAAGTAATGCATTGCGCGGCAAAATGCCGTATAATAAAAAAGAATGAAACTGTCAACGAGTGAAAACTCCCGGAAAACAGGAGGGCATCAATAGTATGAGTAAAAAGATTCTGATTGTGGAGGATGACGGCAACATCCGTGAGCTTCTGCGTCTGTATTTGGAACGGGAAGGATACGAGATCACCGAGGCATCCAACGGCGAAGAAGGTGTTGCGCAGTGGCGCAAGGTCAATCCGGACATGATTTTGCTGGATGTCATGATGCCGATTATGGACGGCTGGCAGGTATGCAAAATCATCCGTGAGGAAAGTAAGGTGCCGATCATCATCCTGACGGCGAAGGGCGAGACGTTTGATAAGGTGAACGGCTTGGAGATGGGTGCGGACGACTACATCGTCAAGCCGCTCGAGATGCGGGAGGTTGTGGCGCGCGTGCGCGCGGTGTTCCGCCGCTTTGCGCCGGAGGACAGCGGTAAGATCTCGTTTGATAAGCTGACGGTGGACAAGCAGGCGTATGACCTGATTGTGGATGGCAAGCGTGTCGATGCGCCGCCGAAGGAGATCGAGCTGCTGTATTTCCTGGCATCCAGCCCAAACCGTGTCTTTACCCGCGCACAGCTGCTGGACGACGTTTGGGGCTTTGATTATTTTGGCGATACCCGCACGGTAGACGTCCATGTCAAACGCCTGCGCGAAAAGCTCGAGGGTGTCAGCGACAAATGGGAGCTGAAAACCGTATGGGGTGTCGGATATAAGTTTGAAACCAGAGACTGATGAGAAATTTATTTGTCAAAAACTATATGGCGTTTGCCATGCTGATTTTGGTCAGCTTTACATTTGCCGGCGGCGTATTTATGGCACAGGTCAGCCGATATTCTGTGCAGGAAAAGCAGGAGCAGCTGGAGACAACGGTGGGCTACATCAGCACCATTGTCAGCAATAACCTCGATCTGCTGCGCAGCCAGGACTATAATACATTTATGCAGACATATCTCGATCAGCAGGCGGCTGTGAGCGGCTGCATGATCCTGTTGACCGATGAGGAGGGCAATATTGACACATTGTCCGTGCCGCAGGAGGATGCAAACGTGGAGGACAAGATGCAGGGCGGCGTGAGCAGCAGCCTGGTCGAGGCGATCACACAGACAGGGTCGTATTTTGGCACGGGCAACATCAACGGCCTGTTTTCCGAAAATTACTTCATCGCTGGAAGAAGCTGCACCAATGCGGACGGCAGCATTTCTGCGTTGGTCATTGCGGCCACGCCGTCTGAATCGACGACCGGTTTGCTGAACAACATCATGCGCAGTTATCTGTTCATCGTCTTCATCACGCTGACGTTGACGCTGATTATCAGCTGGTTCCTCTCGGACATGCTGACCCGGCCGCTCAAGGGCATCGTCTCCGCAGCCAAGAAATTTGGGCGCGGCGAATTTGACGTGCGCGTATCCGAAAACAACAATTGCGATGAAATCGATGAGCTGGCCATCAGCTTCAACAATATGGCGACCTCCTTGCGGCAGCAGGAGGAGCTGAGCCGTGGCTTTGTTGCCAATGTATCCCACGAGCTGAAGACGCCGATGACATCGATCCGCGGCTTTGTGGATGGGATGTTGGATGGTACGATCCCGCCAGAAAAGCACAACCAGTACCTCAAAATCATTTCGGAGGAGGTCAGCCGCCTGTCCCGTTTGGTTGTCCGCATGCTGGACGCTGCCAAGATCCAGGCAGGCGAGTTGATTATCACACCGGCGCCGTTTGACCTGACGGAGATGGCGGCGCGCGTCCTGATTAGCTTTGAAAAGCAGATCAACGATAAAAAGCTGGAAATGGACGTTGAAATGGAGGACGACCTGATTGTCAACGGCGACAGCGATCATATTTATCGCGTGATTTACAACCTGGTGGACAATGCCGTCAAGTTTGTCAACGACGGCGGCACACTGACCATCCGTGCGGAAACCGAGGGCACGATGAGCTTGTTCCTCATTCGCAACACCGGTTCCGTTATCCCGCCGGAGGATCTGCCGCATGTGTTTGACCGCTTTTACAAGGTGGATCGCAGCCGCAGCAAGGACCGCACCGGCGCAGGCCTGGGACTGTATATCGTCAAATCCATTGTCAATTTGCATGGCGGCGATATTTCGGTGCGTTCCTCCGGGGAGGGCACGGAGTTTGCGTTCACCATCCCGCTGGCCGCCAAGCCGGACGGACATGACCGGGGCAAAAAAACGGAATAGTTGCCGATACCGGCGCGGCTTTGGACGGCTGTGCCGGTATTTTTGCAGAGATATCACGGAAAAGACACAAAAAACGCGCGGAATTGGAATTGAAAAGGCATTGTTTTGCGCAAAAAGGATGATTCACAAAAACTTAACATTGGAGACAACGAATTATCATATTATACGTGTACAATAGGTTGCAGAACAAAGGAGGATACCCTTATGGACGAGTTCAATCGAAATACAGAGAATCAAGACTCTCAGCACACGACGCCGTTCCAGACACCGGTACGCGGTGCGGACGAACAGCCGGGAGGATATCATCATACAAACACATATGAAGGAAGCGCAAACAACGGTACGTATACATCGACGGGAGGCTTTGGAGGGGGCAGCACGCCGCCGCCAAACGATGGGAATGGCTCCAGCTATGAGCAGTGGAGCGGCGGAGGGAAACCGCCGAAGAAACCAAAGAAGCCGAAAAAGCCCTCCCAGTTCCCATGGAAGCCGGTGGCTGCAGTCGTGATTGTCGGCGCGCTTGCATTCGGCGGCGGAATGCTCGCGGGCAATGGCGGCTTGCCGACGTTGGGCGGCTCCAGCTCAGGCGGATATTCGTATTCTAACGGAGAGGGAAGCGGCACGACGGACGATTCCAATGCGACAAAGGTTTCCATCCAGGATACCGCGGAGGATTTGGGAAGCTATTCCGAGATCTATGAAAAGGTGTCCCCGTCTGTCGTGGCTGTCGTTGTGGATGAGATCCAAGCGGGGAGCGAGTCTTCCGGCTCCGGTGTTATCATGAGCGAGGACGGTTATGTCATCACCAACAACCATGTGGTAGAGGGCGGCGACAAGTTCACCGTTATCCTGGCGGATTCTACATCATATGACGCCCAGCTGATCGGCACGGACGAACAGACCGATCTTGCTGTTTTGAAGATTGAAGCGACTGGGCTGACCGCGGCGGAATTTGGCAACTCGGACGATGTCAAAGTTGGCGACCGTGCCTTTGCCATCGGCTCGCCGGGCGGCATTGAATATCAGAACAGCTTTACCGGCGGCTTTATTTCCGCCATCAATCGTGATGTGACCATCAATGACCGTGTCATGTCGCTGATCCAGACCGATACGGCGATTAACCCGGGCAACTCCGGCGGCGCATTGATCAATTCTGCCGGCCAGGTGATCGGCATTACATCCTCGAAGCTGAGCGCATCCTCGATGAGCGGCGCTTCGATTGAGGGCATGGGCTTTGCGATCCCGATGAATACGACAAAAGAAATCGTCGATGAATTGATTGCCTATGGCCATGTAACCGGGCGGCCGGCAATCGGCATCAGTGGCTATGATATCGACGAATCGCGTGCAAGCTACTTCAACCTGCCGCAGGGCGTATATGTATCCAGCGTAGATACGGCTTCGGATGCCTATGCCAAGGGCATCCAGAGCGGCGACATCATCACCGGTGTGAACGGCAGCGAAATCACCAGCATGTCGGAAATCAACGAGGTCAAAAATGAACTGTCGGCGGGCGACACGATTACGCTGACCATTTACCGCGACGGTGCGACGCAGGATATCACGATCACGCTGATCGATGAGGCCGACCTTTCGGGCACGACGGTATCGTCGGATTCTAACTCGTCTTCGGACAGTGGGAACTACACCAACCCGTACAGCGGCTACGGCTACAGCTTCCCGTAATACAACGATTGGTTTTGGGGCGCTCTCCATGTGGAGGGCGCCCTTTTTGCGTTCCTCTCATTTTGGCTTTGACAGGAAAGGAAATGAGGAGGTGGCCATCTCAACGGGTGCGTGCTGCAAACCGGCAAGTTTGGCGTGCAGGAATAGACAGTTTTGCTGTTGAAATTTGGTTGAAACGCACAAAATCATGACGAATTGCCACAATGGCGTTGAAAAGAACGCGAAAACACGGTATGATAATATTATCTATTTGTACACAAGTTTAGGCTATATCTGAAAACAGCGGGACGGTGGTCCGGCCCGCCGCTTGCCGGATAACCCCTGGACGATACTATGTTTTTCGAGGTGCAATATGGCAGTATTAAGATGCTATACGGAAAAGCGCAAAGGGTTTGACAGCGCGTCCCAGTCCCTGTGCAGCAGCATGCGTGAATTGCTGGAAATCCCGGCGCTCACGTATGTGCGTGAGCTGTGCCGGTACGATGTGGAAGGCATTGACGCGGAAACCTATGCGAAGGCGAAACATATCGTGTTCTCGGAACCGATGGTGGACGCATGCTACGATGAGCAGTACCCGATGCCGGAAGGGGATTACCGCATCCTGGCGGTAGAGCCGCTGCCGGGCCAGTATGACCAGCGTTCGGATTCCTGCGCGCAGTGTATCCAGCTGATGACGCAGGGGGAACGCCCGAAGGTCGCGGCTGCGCACATTTATGTGCTCGGCGGCAAGCTGACCGATGCGGAGCTGGACAAGATCCGCGGGTATCTGATCAACCCGGTGGATTCCAGGGAGGCTTCGGCGGAAAAGCCGGAGACGCTGGCCGCAAACTATGCGATCCCGACAGAGGTTGACACCGTAGACGGCTTTATTGCGATGGATGCCGGTGCGCTGGAACAGCTGCGCACCAGCCTGGGCCTGGCAATGGAGCTGGACGACCTGCAATTCTTACAGGCGTATTTTGCAGGCGAGGAAAAGCGTGATCCGACCATCACAGAGGTGCGCATGATCGACACCTATTGGTCTGACCATTGCCGCCACACCACGTTCCTGACGGAAATTGACAGCAGCAACATCGAAGACCCGATGGTGCAGGCGGCGTACGAGCGGTACCTGGCTGGGCGTATCGAGGTCTATGGCGAGGAGAAGGCAGCCAAGCGTCCGATCACGCTGATGGATATCGGCACGGCGGGTGCAAAGGTGCTCAAGAAGCGCGGCAACCTGCCGAATATCGATGAGAGCGAGGAAATCAACGCCTGCTCCATCCGCATTGACGCGACGGTTGACGGCGAAAAAGAGCCGTGGCTGCTGATGTTCAAAAACGAGACGCACAACCATCCGACGGAAATTGAGCCGTTCGGCGGCGCAGCGACCTGCCTGGGCGGCGCGATCCGCGACCCGCTGTCGGGCAGAAGCTATGTTTACCAGGCCATGCGCGTGACCGGCGCGGGCGACCCGACGGTTCCGCTGCAGGAGACGCTGGAGCACAAGCTGCCGCAGCGCAAGCTGTGCACCACCGCGGCAGGCGGCTATTCCTCCTACGGCAACCAGATCGGCCTGGCGACCGGCTTGGTGCATGAAATCTATCATCCGGGCTATGTTGCCAAGCGCATGGAGATCGGCGCGGTTGTCGGCGCAGCGCCGGTGGAAAACGTCATCCGTGAGGTTCCGGATCCGGGCGACATCGTCATCCTGCTCGGCGGCCGTACCGGCCGCGACGGCTGCGGCGGCGCAACCGGCTCCTCCAAGAGCCATACCACCGAGTCGCTGGAGACCTGCGGTGCAGAGGTACAGAAGGGTAACCCGCCGGAAGAGCGCAAGATTCAGCGGCTGTTCCGCAACCCGGAGGTCACCCGCATGATCCGCCGCTGCAATGACTTTGGCGCAGGCGGCGTATCGGTTGCCATCGGCGAGCTGGCGGACGGCCTGGATATCGACCTGAATGCCGTGCCGAAGAAGTACGACGGCCTGGACGGTACCGAGCTGGCAATTTCCGAATCCCAGGAGCGTATGGCGGTCGTCGTTGCCAAAGAGAATGTAGAAAAATTTGTCCAAATGGCAAATGAGGAAAACATTGAAGCAACCGTTGTCGCAACTGTAACCGATACCAATCGCCTGCGCATGACGTGGAACGGCAAGACCATCGTCGATGTTTCGCGCGACTTCCTCAATACCAACGGCGCATCCAAGCACGCCGAGGCGCATGTTGCGCCGCTGCCGAATCCGAGCATCGCTGCACCGGCGGAGGGCGCAACGATCAAGGAAAAGCTGCTGAACCTGTCTTCCCAGCTCAACATCTGCCTGGAACGCGGCCTGACCGAACGCTTTGACGGCTCCATCGGCGCAAGCTCTGTGTTCATGCCGTATGGCGGCAAGAACCAGCTGACCCCGGCACAGGTCATGGCGGCAACCCTGCCGGCGGACGGGCAGTGCTCGACGGCATCGGTCATGGGCTTTGGCTTTGACCCGTATTTTATGGAACAGAATCCGTTCCTCGGTGCATCGTGCGCTGTCATCGAATCCATGGCACGTCTGGTTGCAGCGGGCTGCGATTACCGCACCGCATATCTGACGTTCCAGGAATATTTTGAACATCTGAACCGTGATCCCGAAAAGTTCGGTTCCCCGTTTGCCGCACTGCTCGGTGCATACGACGCACAGGAGCAGCTGGGCCGCGCGGCCATTGGCGGCAAGGACTCGATGTCGGGCACCTACGACGACATGCATGTCCCGCCGACGCTGGTGTCGTTCGCTATCGCGCCGCAGGAGGCCGATCATCTGGTTTCGCCGGAATTTAAGGCGGCGGGCCATCCGGTATACTTCTTTGATGCGGCATACAACATGGACGGTTCCCCGGACTATGCTGCGATCCGTTCCACCTGGGAGACCATCCAGCAGCTGGTGGATGACGGCAAGGTTGCAGCGTCGTGGGCGCTGGCAGCAGGCGGCATTGCAGAGGGCATTGTCAAGATGTCGGTCGGCAATGACATCGGCTTCACGTTTGCGCCCGACTTCCAGCCGGAAGCGTTGTTCCTCAAGAACTACGGCGGCATCTTGATTGAAGCGACGGAAGAGCTGGAAAACATGCCGCTGTGGCTGGTGGGTATGACCACGGCAAAGCCGGAAATCGAAGCGTTTGGCGAAACCATTTCGCTGGATGAGCTGAAGGGCGCACTGGAAGGGACGCTGGAGAGCGTATTCCCGACGCGTGCGGATGCATCGGATGACAAGCTGGTCAAGCCGTCCTGCGAGCAGCGGTATGACAAAGCGCCGGCAGTCAAATGCGCGCGTCCGGCCGCAGTTATTCCGGTATTCCCGGGCACCAACTGTGAATACGACACGGCAAAAGCGGTAGAGACCGCTGGCGGCGAGGCAAAGATCGTTGTGGTCCGCAACCTGTCGCAGGATGCGCTGATGCGTTCCGCAGAAGAGCTGGAGGCAGCAATCCGCGGCTCCCAGATGATGATTTTGCCGGGCGGCTTCTCCGGCGGCGACGAACCGGACGGCTCCGGCAAATTTATCGCTTCGTTCCTGCGCGCACCGGCGATCAAGGACGCCGTGCATGACCTGCTCAACAACCGCGACGGTTTGATGCTGGGCATCTGCAACGGTTTCCAGGCGCTCATCAAGCTGGGTCTGGTGCCGTATGGCGAGATCCGTGATCTCGACGACACATGCCCGACGCTGACCTATAACCTGATTGGACGCCATCAGTCCCGGTATGTTCAGACCCGCGTGGCATCCGTCAAGTCCCCGTGGCTGTCCTCCTGCGAGGTGGGCGATGTGCATTCGATTGCCATTTCCCACGGTGAAGGCCGTTTTGTGGCTCCGCAGGCAGAGATTGACCGTCTGGTTGCCAACGGCCAGGTTGCTTTCCAGTATGTGGACTTTGCGGGCAATCCGTCGATGGATATTGCGTTTAACCCGAATGGCTCCATGTGTGCGATCGAGGGCATCACATCCCCGGATGGGCGCGTCCTGGGCAAAATGGGCCATACGGAGCGGTATACCAAATATGTCGGACAGAACATCTTTGGAGAAAAGTATCAGCCGATCTTTGAAAATGGCGTAAAATATTTTAAGTAACACATCATAGTGTATATCAGCCTGCTGTCTCTTTTTGGGCGGCAGGCTGGTTTTACGTGGCCAGGTTGGGAAATAGACGCTTGCCTGGGCGCAGTATCATAGCGAGGTGAAACAGAAATGAAACGAATGAAACAAACCGTTGCAGCGTGGGTGATCGTGGCGCTCCTGTGCCAGATGTGCGGCGCCCTCGCCGTGGAAGATCCCACAGACCCGAGCTATGTGGCTCCGGAGGATATCGCAGTCATGGCGGAGGGCGTCATACCCGCCGCAGATGATTCGGAAGCAGCGATAGCCGTGGAGGAGCCAACAGATGCCGAGGACGATACGGCGAGTACGGCGGGCAGTGATATCGCGGAATCCGAGGTATTCGCCGCAAGCGAACATGTAGATCATGCCAAGGTGCAGCGTGACCGGTCAGTGCCGGTTTTGATGTACCACGCGGTAGAGGATACTGCATGGGGCATAGAATCCCTGTTTGTCACCGAGGCAAACTTCCGTGCACAGATGCAATACTTAAAAGATAGCGGTTATCAGACGATCCATTTTTCCGATTTAAACCATTTGGAGGATTACGCCAAACCAATTATCATTACGTTTGACGATGGATATGAAGATAATTATACCGTCGCTTATCAGATTTTAAAGGAATACAACATGAAGGCGACAATTTTTATGGTATCTTCTTCGATCGGCAAAGACAGGCGGTTGACGGCGGATCAGCTGCGGGAAATGTCGGATTCTGGGCTGATTTCGATCCAGAGCCATACGGCGGATCATGCAAAGCTCGCGAACCTGAGCGCGGCGCAGCAGGAATATCAGATGAAGGAATCCCAGCGTGTGATTGCATCGATCACGGGCCGTACACCGTATGTCCTGTCCTATCCGGAGGGCAGCTATAACAAGACGACACTCAGCTTGGCCAGCAAGTATTACGACGTAGCGGTCCGTTCGTGGGGAGGCCGCTGGACGACTGGCTCCAATTTTTATGAAGTGGTGCGCCATCCGATTGACCACGATATGACATTATCCAAGTTTAAAGATGAGGTCAACGAAGATGTATCTGTCATTTTCAAAGACGTCAAGGCTTCCGCATGGTATACGCCATATGTGCAGCGGGCATATGATTTGGAGCTGATGCGCGGTATCAGCGGCAATACGTTTGGCCCGAATGCAACGCTGACGCGTGCGCAGATGGCGCAGATTCTGTATAACGCAGCTGGAAGCCCGGAAGCGCAGGGCAGCGCCATGCCGTTTACCGACGTGACATCCGGTGCATGGTATTATGATGCTGTCCAGTGGGCGGCTGCGGAAGGCATTACAGCCGGAACATCTGCCAAAACCTATTCCCCGAACAGCAACATTACGCGTGAGCAGTTTGTCACGCTGCTGTACCGGTATGCTGGCAAGCCGGCGGGGACCGGTTCCATCAGCAAATTCCCAGATGCCGCTTCGGCCTCCACATGGGCCAAGGATGCATTTGTGTGGGCAACCGGCATCGGTATGATCACAGGCTCCAAGGTTGGCAATGCGTTGTATCTGTATCCGAAAAAGACCGCAACGCGTGCAGAGGCGGCAAGAATGCTCACTTGTTTGTTCTAACCGATGGCATTTCATTTGTGCGGTATTTCACGGCTGCGGTACATACAACGTGGCGCACAAAAAGTTTACCACAACTTGCCCGGAAACAATTGGCACGCTGTGCGGTTTGATGTATAATAGAAATAATCATGAAACGGCATGCAGATGGGGAACCGCCTTTGGAAACAAGGCGGCTCCCGTATGCGAAAGGCGTAAGCCGGCCGGCAGGGACGCTGGCCCGCGGGCTATGGCAGCAGCGCCGATTTCCGCCTGTTTCCAGCATATGACATGTAGGGGCGTCCATGTTCGCTTCTATCAGGAAAGGAAAGAACCAATATGATTAAATTATCTCCGTCCATCCTGTCCGCTGATTTTGCAAACCTGCAGCGCGATATTGCAGTTGCAGTAGACGCAGGGGCAGAATATGTCCATGTTGATTGCATGGACGGCCATTTTGTACCAAACCTGACCATTGGCGCGCCGGTTGTCAAGGCGCTGCGCAAGGCGACGGACGCGGTGCTCGACGTACATCTGATGATTGCCAATCCGGATCAGTACCTGGATGACTTTATCAAAGCAGGCTCCGATATCATCACGGTGCACTATGAATCCAATGGCGATACACTGGAGCAGGTACGCAAGATCAAGGCTGCCGGTGTGCGCGCATGCGTATCGGTTAAGCCGGGGACCCCGGCTGACGTGCTGTTGCCGCTGCTGCCGGAGCTGGACATGGTGCTGATTATGACGGTAGAGCCGGGCTTTGGCGGCCAGGGTTATATTGATGCGTGCACCGACAAGATCCGTCAGATCCGCAAGGCGATTGATGAAAACGGCTACCAGTGCGAGCTGGAAATTGACGGCGGTGCAAAGCTGAACAATACGCCGGATATCATTGCGGCAGGCGCCAATGTCATCGTCGCAGGCTCCGCTGTGTTTGGCGGCGACATCGCTGGCAATGTCAAGGGCTTCCGCAAGATCTTTGACGCATACGAAAACAACTATTTTGCATTCTGATGTATTCTAAATGCAATAACGGCCCGCTGATCGTAGCGGGCCGTTTCGTTTTTTACAGATTGAGGCTAAAAGTGGGGCTTCCCCCGTGGGGAAGCTGGCTGGCCGTAGGCCAGGCTGATGAGGGCAAAATGCTTGCGGTTCTCTCTTACGATATCTAAGAAGATTGCATGCAGCGGCGCGCGCCCCTGCGGAAGACGCTTTCATGTAGGTACAAAGAAAAACCCTCGGGAGTGGCAGCTCCCGAGGGTTTCGTCGTGATTTAAGATGCGTTTCATAAATCAACTTTCTGTTATTGTGATACGCTGATTGATATCAGATGTCAACCTTATTCAACGGTAACAGATTTTGCAAGGTTGCGCGGCTTATCGACGTCGCAGCCCAGCTCGATGGCAGTGTAATATGCAAACAGCTGCATCGGGACAACGGTCAGGGTAGAGGTGAACAGATCTGCGGTATCCGGAATATACAGGACCTGATCGGCAACGCCTTCTACATCGGTGCTGCCCTCCTTGACGATGGCAACGACATATGCGCCGCGCGCCTTGACTTCCTTTACGTTGCTGATGAGCTTTTCATACAGCGCCTCCTGCGTTGCCACAGCGATGACCAGCGTGCCCTCTTCGATCAGGGAGATGGTGCCGTGCTTCAGTTCGCCGGCAGCGTAGGCTTCCGAATGGACATAGGAAATTTCCTTCAGCTTCAGGGAGCTTTCCAGGGATGCGCCATAGTCGATGCCGCGGCCAATGATAAAGACATTGTTGCGGGTACGTTCGTTGCCGCGTGCTTGGTGATCCTTTGCCAGCTGTTTGAGCATTTCTTCATCGTCAAACAGGCTTTCCAGCTGATCTGGCAGCGCTTCAAGCGCCTGGATCAGCTTTTGTGCGGTTTTCGGCTGAACCGTGCCGCGGATCTGGCCAAACTTCAATGCGATCAGATACAGGACGGCCAGCTGCGTTGTATAGCCCTTGGTGGTAGCGACTGCAATTTCTGGGCCTGCCATAGTAT
>JAUNIY010000237.1 GCA_030523305.1 Eubacteriales bacterium | reverse complement strand
AAGATTTTAATTCCACCGGTAGAACCGGTGGTTTTTTACGCTAAAGCGGACAACAAAACCGCCGTTTTCCGCAGGGAACGGAAAACGGCGGCTGTATTTGTGTTATGTTGTGCGATCAATCATTGACATATGCGGCGACAATCTGGCCAATATACATCTTGTGGTAATCTGCCGCGCCCTCGTACGCCTTGTCAAAAATAGGCATATCCGTGCAGTTTTCCGGCGGCAGCTCCTGCGCATACATCTTCTTGCACACCAGCGTATACGCGGCCTCCTCGAAGGTCGGGCATCCGTCTACCATGACCTGGGTCAGACCGGATTCCTTGAGCTTGTCAATGTCGCGGCCGGATTTCGATCCAGCCAGCTGGAGCGCCTTCTGATGACCTGGCTTGAGCGATGTCAATGTAAACATCTCCTGATTCTCCATATAGCCAAAGGTATGTCGGGAATGGCGGACATATACCGTCACAGCCGGCTGAAACCACAGCTCGCCCATCATGCCCCAGTTGATGGTCATGAAATTGAAATCTTCCTGTGTACCAGCAGCCAGCAGCATCCATTTGTTGCACACTTCGTCAATGACATTTCCCGGCAGCTCGGTCGGTTCTATCTTGCGGAATGACATAATCACATAGCCTCCTTGTTCTGATTGGTAAAATGGTTTTTCTGCTTCCTATCTTACTACAATCCAAGGAGAATATGCAAGACTTATGGAAGGAATTTTGCACATGCGCAGCGATACAACACGCGTCAATCCGCCAGGATCTCCGCCTTGCGCTCGAGCAGCGCGTCGGACATCAGCTGCTGCTGCACATTGTCAAAGCCGATGCGCTGGATGGTCTGCGCGAACCGCTCGCCCGGAATGCCCTGGTCGCGGAACAGCAGGATACATTTTTCCACAGTCTCCAGTACCTCGTCCTTCGAGGTGAATACCTTGTCCAGCAAGATACCATGGGAAACCTGCTTGCCCCAGCGGCCGCCGACATACATGCGGAAGCCATACGTGGAATTATCGCGCGCATGGAACGGACATTTGCCGACGCAGCGCCCGCAGTTGGTGCAGATCTCCGGGTCGGCATACATCTTGCCGTCAACGACGGATACCGCATGGACGGGACAGGCAACCGCACACTGACATTTCTTGCAGCCACGGCATTTTTCTGCATCCAGTTCCGGAATCCGCTGGCCGAAAATGCCGACGTCGTTCAGATTGGGCTTGACGCAGTTGTTCGGACATCCGCCGACAGCGATCTTGAACTTATGCGGCAGGACAACGTCGCGATAGCCGACAAAAAAGCGATCATGGATTTCCTCCGAAAGCCCATAGGTGTCCAGCAAGCCATACTGGCAGGTCGTACCCTTGCACGAGACAACCGGGCGCACCCGACGTCCCGTACCGCCGGTTTCCAGGCCGAATTGCGCAAGATACGCGCGCATCGCGTCGATTTTCTCAAACGGCACCTGCTGGATCTCCACCGTCAGACGGGTGGTCATACAGACCTCGCCGTTGCCAAACTGCTTCGCCGCGTCAATGATATGCTGTATCGTGTCGGCGGAAACCTTTCCGTTTTTGGTAATGACACGGCAGTTGAACAGGTCCGTGCCCTTGCAGTGCAGGCAGCCCAGTGCCTTGACGCGCTTGACTTCGTCCTGCGGGACCGTCGCCGTCCCCATTGGGGTCAGTGTAACGCTCATAATAGATACCCTCTTCCTAACAATTACCGAATGGAATGCAATGTTTTCTGTTTCCAGTATACCACACAACGCAGCGGCTGACAATTATAACCGAATTACGCGGATGAATTTTGTATGCAATACACAAAATATATTGAGTATTTTTAATGAATATGTCATAATTCAAAGAAAAATACCTATATATAATCTTCTCGTTTTCGTATATCATAGGAAACAACTGGAACATCTGCCTTCCCCAAAACCGGCAGCCTGTATAAAAACCACGAATATAAATTGAGCAAATTGCCAAAATATCCCCCGTGTCAGAGGAATTTCTTGACAATTCCGGCAAAAA
>JAUNIY010000236.1 GCA_030523305.1 Eubacteriales bacterium | reverse complement strand
TATCAAAGCCAGCAAAGCTTTTACCGTTGCACTTGCTGATGAAGCGCATATGGACGTCGCTGATTTCTTCGGAATTGCGTCTGGCAATAAGATAAACGATAAATTTGAGCGCACCGGCTATACAGCAGTTAAAAGTGACAAAGTTCACGCCCCAGTTATTGAAGAATTTCCGGTGGCTATTGAGTGTGAGCTGTTGGATATTCTGGATACTGAATATGTATCTGGCATCGTTGGCAGAATTGTCAATGTGAAAGCAGAAGATGCGGTTCTTTCCGAAAACGGAAAAATAGATCCCGCAAAACTCCATGCTCTTCTCTTCGATCCGTTCCAGCATGGCTATTATATCAGCGGAGAGAAAGTCGGACAAGCGTGGGATGCCGGAACCGGCCTGATGAAAAAATAAGACTAGATGAAATCAATGGAAGTTTAACAAACAGATAAACTACTTTCACAACGGAATACATCGGATAAGAGCAGTTATTTTGCATTGTCTGCTCTTTCCGTAAGGGAACTCCAGAGAACGTTATAAATGCTTAAAAGCAAATAAGAAGGGAGCCAAATATGAATATCGTTGTTGCCATTGATTCATTGAAGGGCAGTTTGACCTCTATCGAAGCAGGGAATGCAATCCGGGATGGTATCCTTCGCGTTATGCCGGATAGCCGCATACAGGTGAAACCGCTTGCCGATGGCGGGGAGGGGCAACGGAAGTTCTGGTGCAGGGGCTGGGCGGCGAAATAATTCCGATTGATGTGCATGGACCGTTAAAAACACCTGTTCATGCTAAATATGGCATCCTTGGAGATCTTGCTATTATGGAAATGGCGTCTGCTGCGGGTATTGCACTCGTGGGAAAAGAACTGCGTCCATTGGAAACCACAACGTATGGCGTTGGTGAAATGATTCGAGATGCGATCGAACGGGGATGCCGCAAATTTCTTGTTGGAATCGGGGGGAGCGCGACCAATGACGGTGGCATTGGGATGCTGACAGCGCTTGGCTATGAATTTTTGGACAGCAGTGGAATGCCTGTTGGCATATGTACGAAGGATCTTGCAAATATTGCTTCGGTCAAAATGGAAAACAGGATTCCACATCTGGACGAATGCAAATTTCAGGTCGCCTGCGACGTGACCAATCCGTTATGTGGGAAAAATGGCGCAACATATGTGTATGGCCCGCAAAAAAGTGTTACAGAAGACATACAGGCGGAGCTAGACGCTGCGATGGCGAACTATGCTTCTGTTACAAAAGGGTATCTGGGCGTTGACAATGCAAAAGCCGCAGGTGCAGGTGCAGCCGGCGGCTTGGGATATACGTTTTTGAGTTATTTACAGGGAGAGCTTCAACCAGGTATCGAGCTGGTTATGAAAGCCGTCGGCATGGAGCAGGCGATTCGAGAGGCTGATCTGGTTTTTACCGGGGAAGGTCGGTTGGATCATCAATCCGCGATGGGAAAAGCACCGGTTGGAATCGCTGCATTGGCAAAGAAATATGGAGCAAAAGTGATTGCTTTGGCGGGAAGTGTCACGGACGATGCAGCCATATGCAATGCGCGAGGGATCGACGCTTTTTTCCCGATTTTACGAAATATTGTAACGCTGGATGAGGCGATGCAGCCAGAGACAGCGGAAAAGAATCTGCGCTGCACTGCAGAACAGATCATGCGTCTGATTGCTGCATTTCAATAAAAATATACTATTCTATATTCCGATATGCTGCTTGCTCTCGAACGAGCAGCAGCATATCTCAGACATGACAACTCTCCTATAAAACAAAGCTTGAATCCATTTGTTCATCCATATCTTTCTCTTCGAGATCCACGTTGCAGCTAGCCTTGGTGTTGGGCTGTATGCGTGGATTTTTTATGGCTGGTACAAATTGGGAGCAAAACGCTTGCTCTTTATTGCGGCATGCTCCTTTGTTTTAGGATTCTGCCATCTGTAGAAATTGTTACGACTTTCCAAGGAATCCTTTTCTCACTTGTTTGCAACGCTTTTTTTACAGCGTGCTCTATGCCGCCGCAGCAAGGTACTT
>JAUNIY010000069.1 GCA_030523305.1 Eubacteriales bacterium | reverse complement strand
CTCTTTTAGATGCAGATAGAAAAATCTATGTTCTCTATATTTTAGATAGCATCAGTGTTGCAACTTCCTGCGTACTGCGGGTTATTGCGCTCAATAAGGGGTTCGGTATAATCCCTGTTCAACTCATAAATTTGGCTTGTATTGCTATCAAAAATGCTGGATATGTTCTCTATGTCAGGCATAAGTACAGTGAAGTAGATTACCATGAACGGCCTAACGTCAAAGCCATAAATAAAAGGTGGAATGTGTTGATTCATAGCATTGCAGGAATTGTTGTGAATAATACAGATGTAGTTATATTGACCCTTTTTGGAAGCCTGAAAACGGTAAGCGTCTATGGCATTTATAATATGGTCTTTAGCCAGTTGAGTTCAATTGTTCAAACTACTTTTATGCAGGCAACGCAGTCATCATTCGGAAGAATATATCACAGTAATAGAGAACGATATGAACAATTATATGAATTGTATGAATTTGTCCTTTCATTTGTGCTGTTTTTGGTATGTTCAATTGCTGTAGTTATGATTCTCCCCTTTGTGGAAGTATATACAGTGGGAGTCAATGATGTGGAATATATTGATCATTTGCTTCCTATTTTATTTGTCTTGATACTCTTGATGAATCAAATTCGTATTCCAGCACTTATTACAATAAATGTGGCCGGTCACTTCAAGGAAACGCAAAACGGTGCAGTATTAGAAGCAATTATCAATATTGTGGTATCGCTTATGCTATTTTTCTTTACGGATTTAGGATTGCACGGATTGCTTATTGGTACCGTTTGTTCTTACCTATACAGAACGACTGACGTTATCCTGTACACCCACAAGCATTTAATAAAAAAGACTATGAGGAGTACTTTGAAGACATATGTTGCTGATTTAATAGCGTCGCTCGTGGTAGTGGAATTGTTTTATATAGTAAGACCTATTCATGCGGTCTCATTCATTGGATGGATGATGAACGCTTGTTATGTATCGGTGGTAGCAATCTTGCTTTTTTTACTGGTTAACCTTATTTTCGATAAAAAGGAAATTTTAAGGATGATTTCTTTTTTACACAATAAAGTTCTAAAGAACTGAGGAGGAAATAAAAATGTCTGCATTTGATAACGCAACCCTTATGATTACTGGTGGTACGGGTTCATTTGGCTCTACCGTTCTAAAGCACTTTCTGGATTCTGACCTGAAGGAAATCCGTATCTTCTCCCGCGACGAAAAGAAGCAGGATGATATGCGCCACGAGCTTCAGGCCAAGCATCCGGAAGCGGCCAAGAAGGTTAAATTCTACATCGGCGATGTCCGAAATCCGCAGTCCATTAAGGACGCTATGCCGGGCGTTGACTATATTTTCCATGCAGCGGCTCTGAAGCAGGTGCCCTCCTGCGAGTTTTTCCCCATGCAGGCCGTTCAGACCAACATCATCGGTACGGACAATGTTCTGCACGCTGCAATCGAAGCTGGTGTCAAGCGTGTTGTTTGCCTGTCCACCGATAAGGCGGCTTACCCGATTAACGCCATGGGTATTTCCAAGGCTATGATGGAGCATGTCATCTATGCTAATGCCCGTGTGGCAGCTGAACGCGGCGGCACAAACATCTGTTGCACTCGTTACGGCAATGTTATGTGCAGCCGCGGCAGTGTCATACCGCTGCTCATCGACCAGATCAAGGCTGGCAACCCGATCACCATTACTGACCCTAATATGACTCGTTTCCTGATGAATCTGGACGAGGCTGTTGATTTGGTTATGTTTGCATTCCAGCATGGCAATCCGGGTGACCTGTTCATTCGGAAAGCGGATGCCTCCACAATTGGCGATCTGGCAAAGGCTGTGCAGCAGCTGTTCGGCGACACCGGTACGAATATCATCGGCACTCGCCACGGAGAGAAGCTGTTTGAGACTCTGATGACTCGTGAGGAGCGTCTGCGCAGCGAAGATATGGGTCACTACTTCCGTGTAGCCGCCGATAACCGCGATCTGAATTATGATAAGTTTGTAGTCAAGGGTGAAGTACATACCATGGCTGATGAGTCCTACACCAGCCACAATACCACTCGTCTGGATGTCGAGGGTACTATGAAGAAGATTATGACCACAGAGTATGTGCAGAATGAGCTGAAAGGCATTCCAAATGTCTAAGGACAAACTCCTTCTGGTCGGTGCCGGTGGCTTTGGACGAGTAGTATCGGAACTGGCCAGACAAACGTATGACTGCGCTTTTGTAGATGACGGTATTGAAATCGGAACCGTCATCTGTGATATCCCTGTTATCGGACACACGGAGAATTTGCAGAAGCTTTTTGCAAAATACAAGAATCTCATTATCGTGATTGGAAACAATGCCGTGCGTGAGCGTATTTATGATACAGCAAAAAACATTGGATATAGCTTTCCGAATCTAATCAGCCCGAGTGCATATGTAAGTCCGTATGCGAAACTGGGATGGGGCAGTGTCATTTTGAATAATGCCGTTGTTCAGAATGGATCGACTGTCGGAAACGGTATACTGCTTAATCCTGGCGTCGAGATTCACCATGACTGTTCGGTTGGAGATTACGATCTGATTTACACGAATTCGGTCGTGCGTACTTATGCGAAGGTTGGCAAGGGCGTCCGCATCGGCAGCAATGTGACGATTTGCAATAATGCTGTTGTGCCGGACGGAGCAGATGTTCCGGACTGCACAGCTGTATATCCGGAGGTGAGAAAATGAACATTCTGGTAACCGGTGCCAAGGGCATGGTGGGAACCGCTCTTGTGAACAACCTGAAAAATATCCGGGACGGCAAGAACAAGACCCGTCCGGAACTGCATATTGATGAGATTTACGAGTATGACTTGAGTTCTACTCCAAAAGAACTGAACCAATACTGCCAGAAGGCGGACTTTGTGTTCAATCTGGCTGGTGTGAACCGTCCGGAGAATCCGGAAGACTTCATGAAGGGCAACTTTGGGTTCGCGTCTGATTTACTGAATTGCCTGACAAAGCACGGCAATAAGGCGACTATTATGCTTTCGTCTTCCATTCAGGCAACACTGGCAGGACGTTTCGGCAACAGTGAATATGGTCGCAGCAAGAAGGCAGGTGAGGAGCTATTTTTTGATTATGCCGAGAAGACTGGCACAAAGGTAGCTGTCTATCGTTTCCCAAACCTGATGGGGCACAGCCGCCCGAAGTATAACAGTGTTGTCAGTACCTTCTGCTGGGCAGTTGCCAATGATGAATCGTTCACGGTCAATGATCGTAGCACCGAGTTGGAACTGCTTTACATTGATGACCTTGTGGAAGGGATGTTTGATCTGTTGGAAGGCCGGGAACTTCACTGTGAATTTGACGGCGTGGAGACGGTTCTGAAAGAGGATGGTCATTACTGCTGTGTGTCTGTGACACACAAGGTTACGCTGGGTGAAATCGTAGACTTGTTGCAGGAGTTCAAGGTGCAGCCTACCACACTCATGATGCCGAAGATGCCGGATGGCTCTTTTGCGAAGAAGCTGTATTCTCTATATCTGACCTATCTGCCGACGGACAAGTTCAAGTACGCGCTGAAAATGAATGTGGACAACCGCGGCTCTTTCACGGAGCTGGTTCATACGGCTGACTGCGGCCAGGTATCCATCAACATCAGCCGCCCGGGTATTACCAAGGGCCAGCATTGGCACAACTCCAAGTGGGAACTGTTTATTGTGGTGGCCGGTCACGGTTTAATTCAGGAGCGCAACATCAACACTGGTGAAACGGTGGAGTTTGAGGTCTCTGGGAACAAAATTGAAGCTATTCATATGATTCCCGGTTGGACGCACAATATCATAAACCTTTCAGAAACGGAAAATCTGGTCACGGTCATGACCTGCAATGAGATTTTTGACCCGAAGCACCCGGATACCTTCTTTGAGCCGGTGTGAGAGGAGAAAAAATGGCTGATTATAGTAATGTATCTTTTAAGAATAATGGAAAGTTGAAGTTGCTGATTATTGTTGGCACCCGCCCGGAGATCATCCGTCTGGCGGCTGTCATCAACAAAACCCGGAAGTATTTTGACGTAATCCTGGCGCATACTGGGCAGAACTATGACTACAACCTGAATGGTGTGTTCTTTCATGACTTGCAGTTGGCAGCCCCCGAAGTCTACATGAATGCCGTCGGCTCAGACCTTGGCGAGACCATGGGCAATATCATTTCTGAGAGCTACAAGCTGATGGTTGCTATCCAGCCGGATGCTGTGCTGGTGCTGGGTGATACCAACAGCTGTCTCAGCGTCATTGGTGCAAAGCGTCTGCATATCCCGATTTTTCACATGGAGGCGGGTAACCGCTGCAAGGATGAGTGCCTGCCGGAAGAGACCAACCGCCGCATCGTGGATATTATTTCCGATGTGAACATGGCTTATTCTGAGCACGCTCGTCGTTATCTGGCAGATACCGGTCTGCCGAAAGAACGTACTTATGTGACCGGGTCTCCGATGGCAGAAGTGTTGCATCAGAATCTGGAAAAGATTGAAGCATCTGATATCCATGCTCGTCTTGGACTGGAAAAGGACAAATACATCCTGCTTTCCGCTCACCGTGAGGAGAATATTGATACCGAGAAAAACTTCACTTCTCTGTTCACCGCTATCAATAAGATGGCAGAAAAGTACGATATGCCGATTCTGTACTCCTGCCATCCGCGCAGCCGCAAGCGTCTGGAGCAGAGCGGTTTCCAGCTGGACAAGCATGTGATCCAGCATGAGCCTCTGGGTTTCCACGATTACAACTGCCTGCAGATGAATGCCTTCTGCGTCGTATCTGACAGTGGTACGCTGCCGGAGGAGAGCAGCTTCTTTACCAGCGTGGGTCATCCGTTCCCGGCGGTGTGCATCCGTACTAGCACTGAGCGCCCGGAGGCACTGGACAAGGGCGACTTTATTCTGGCAGGTATTGATGGCGAACATCTATTGCAGGCTGTTGATGTGGCGGTGGAGATGAACAAGAACTGTGATTTGGGTATTCCGGTGCCGGATTATGTTGATGAGAATGTTTCTGACAAGGTTGTTAAGATCATCCAGAGCTACACAGGTGTGGTCAATAAGATGGTGTGGAGAAAAGGGCAAGAGTGAAATCAGTGAGTAAAACAGTATTTATCACAGGTTCATCCGGTTTCATCGGATCGAACCTTGCCAAGCGCATCCTGACCACGGAACCTGATACCAAGGTCATCGGTCTGGATAACATGAACGACTACTACGATGTCCGCATCAAGGAAGCACGGCTGGATGAACTTCAGAAGTTCGAGAACTACACCTTTATCAAGGATAATCTTGTAAACAAGGCTCTGATTAACAGCATCTTCGAGCAGTACCATCCAGATATCGTTGTTAATCTTGCTGCTCAAGCAGGAGTTCGCTATTCTATCACCAATCCGGATGCTTACATAAATTCCAACTTAATTGGATTTTATAACATTTTGGAAGCCTGCCGCCATTCATATGATGATGGTAAATCAGGTGTGCAGCATCTTGTGTATGCTTCTTCTAGTTCGGTATATGGCTCAAATAAAAAGGTGCCGTATTCCACAGAGGATAAAGTTGACGAGCCAGTTTCACTTTATGCGGCCACAAAGAAAAGTAATGAGTTGTTGGCCCGTGCTTACAGCAAACTTTATAACATTCCGTCAACAGGACTGCGTTTCTTTACTGTGTACGGTCCGGCTGGCCGACCGGATATGGCCTACTTTGGTTTCACCAACAAGCTAGTGAATGGCGAAACTATCAAGATTTTCAATTACGGTAACTGCAAGCGTGATTTTACTTATGTGGATGACATCATTGAAGGAGTTATCCGTGTAATGGAGAAGGTACCAGAAAAGAAGAACGGCGAAGATGGTCTGCCGATTCCGCCGTATGCGATCTATAACATCGGCAACAGCAACCCAGAAAATCTGCTTGATTTCGTGCAGATTCTGTCTGAAGAATTGGTTCGTGCCGGTGTGCTTCCGGCAGATTACGACTTCGAGGTTCATAAAGAACTCGTTCCGATGCAGCCGGGCGATGTTCCTGTGACTTATGCAGATACCAGTGCACTGGAGCGCGACTTCGGCTTTAAGCCACATACTCCGCTGCGCGAGGGTCTGCGGAGATTTGCGGAGTGGTACAAAGCGTTTTATATGGAATGAAGAAGGGGAGAGAGAAGGACATGAAAATTGCAGTTGCGGGAACCGGTTATGTCGGTCTTTCTATTGCTACGCTGTTATCACGATATCATGAGGTTATGGCAACGGATATTATCCCTGAGAAAGTCGACCTCATCAATCAAAAGAAATCGCCGATTCAGGATGAGTACATTGAAAAGTATCTCGCCGAAAAGGATTTGAATTTGACGGCAACACTCGATGCAGAAGCCGCCTACAAAAATGCAGATTTCGTTGTCATTGCAGCGCCTACCAACTATGACAGCAAGAAGAACTTCTTTGACACCTCTGCAGTGGAAGCTGTCATCAAATTGGTCATTCAGTACAACTCAGATGCCATCATGGTCATCAAGTCTACGATTCCGGTCGGCTTTACGGCTTCTGTCCGTGAGAAGTACCATTGTGACAACATTATTTTCAGTCCGGAATTCCTGCGTGAATCCAAGGCTCTGTATGATAATCTCTATCCAAGCCGCATCATCGTTGGTACTGATGTAGAGAACGCTCGTCTGGTAAAAGCAGCCAACACTTTTGCTGGTCTTCTGCAGGAGGGTGCTATCAAGGAAAACATTGATACCTTGATTATGGGATTCACGGAAGCGGAGGCAGTTAAGCTGTTTGCAAACACCTATCTGGCTCTACGTGTGTCTTACTTCAACGAGCTGGATACCTATGCTGAGATGAAGGGATTGAACACGCAGCAGATTATCGAGGGAGTGTGCCTTGATCCACGTATTGGTAGCCATTACAACAACCCATCCTTTGGTTACGGAGGATACTGCCTGCCGAAAGATACGAAGCAGCTCCTTGCTAACTATGCAGACGTACCGGAGAATCTGATTGAAGCTATCGTCGAGTCCAACCGTACTCGTAAGGACTACATTGCTGACCGGGTACTGGAGATTGCAGGCGCATACGAAGCCAATGAAGATTACGATCCGAGCAAGGAACACAATGTTGTGGTCGGCGTCTTCCGCCTGACCATGAAGTCCAATTCTGATAACTTCCGTCAGTCCTCTATTCAAGGCGTTATGAAGCGTATCAAGGCGAAGGGCGCAACTGTGATCATCTACGAGCCGACTCTGGAGAATGGCACCACCTTCTTCGGCAGCGAAGTCGTGAATAAACTTGAAGAGTTTAAGAAGCGTAGTCAGGCCATTATTGCCAATCGTTATGAAAGCTGTTTGGACGATGTGCAGGAAAAGATCTATACAAGAGATATATTTCGCAGAGACTAAGAAAATGAATGTCCGCAATACTGTACCAGATTCACAAGACAAGGTCCATAAACCTGTCTCTGTCAGAGATTATTCTCTTATCCCTTATTGATACAATTGCATGGTTCAACATACTGCACCCTGCTTATCTTCTATATAACCCTGTTGCGCTGTGCGCTGGAGTATAACGAGAGCACCTGCCTGAAGCTGTGGCCGAATGTGGGTGTATGGGCGGGCAACTTGCTGAATCTGATACTGTACACTGCGTTTTGGTGTGATGAGCTGGACATTGTATCAATTTTTGGTACGCAAGCCAGTAAGACGGTATGTCAATAACAGTCTATCTTTACTTTCCCAATCAAAATAACATAAGCGGTCTGAAAAACAGAATTTTCTGTCTCCAGACCGTTTTTTTGCGCTTTTTATTTTGAGCCTCTCAATCGTAGTAAAAACGGAATACCCCATCAGGCCTATTGCACCGATTTGCTGGTTTAGCCGCTAAAAGCTTACACTCTGCTTCCTACTGTGATATTTACGCGATGTATTAAAATAGATAACCTGATATCCAGTAGATCGTACTTTCAAATAAATTGGGTACAGTTCACGCAAGGAAAAACGATTCACAACATATGTGTGCAATCCTTGCAAAAAAACTTACAAATCTTTTATCTGTCCGGATGACGTTTGCAAGCGTTAGAATACAATTGAAGAATTGCATCCATGATAATGGGACAAAAAGGAGGACAAGTATGAAAGCAATTTTATTTGATATCGATGACACGCTCTATAACCAGATACAGCCATTTGAAAACGCTTATCGGGATGTATTTGGACAGCAGCAGAGCAGCTGGATTGAGGCGCTGTTCAAACAAAGCCGGAAACGCAGCGACGAGGTGTTTGAAGCATCGCGGCGAGGTGAAATCACAATGGAAGAAATGTATATTTATCGTGTGCAAAAAGCGCTTGCTGATTTTGATATACAAGTGACAGACAAGCAGGCGCTGGATTTCCAGGAGCGTTATGTCTATTACGGAAAATGCATTGCCCTGACCGAAACAATGAAAAAAATACTGGATTTTTGCAGGAAATACGCGAAATTAGGTATTATTACAAACGGTCCGGCGGCGCGGCAATGGGGTAAAACCCAAACGTTGGGGTTGTTAAACTGGGTGAAGCGGGAGAATATCTTCGTATCCGGTGATCTGGGTGTGGCAAAACCAGACCAACGGATTTTTGAGTATGCGGCGCGGCAAATGGGATTGGATGATGATCGGATCTACGTAGGAGATTCTTATGCAAACGATGTGATTGGTGCTGTTCATGCTGGCTGGGATGCCGTCTGGTTTAATCGTCGAAACCGGGAAATACCGGCTGGACAGCGTGTGCCTGCATATTGCATCCACACGGAACAGGAATTATATGATATTATCCGAGAGCTGATATAGAGAGAGGATCGGTGCAATTTCCGAAAGAAAACTTACTTTTCTTTTATCTTTTTTCATTCGATTACCGGAGGTACAATAAAGGCACAGCAAGGGAGAAGACAAAAAACAAATCCAGTCTTACTCTACAACAAGCCAAAACCCGATGAACTGCCGGCAATCATCGAACGAGGATAACAAAGAAAGGAAACACTTATTATGAGCAAGCATGTTAACATTCGTAAGGCAGTCGAATATGTTATCAATTCGACCGATGAAAAGCATACCCTTCTCGGCATTGGTCCGATGTCGGAAAACTTCCTGCGGGCATCGCTGGAGATTTCGATGGAAAAGGATTTCCCGGTCATGTACATCGCAAGCCGCAATCAGGTAGATGCGGATGAGCTGGGCGGCGGATATGTATTCAACAGCGATCAGAAGCGGTTCCGCGATAAGATCGAGAGCATCTGCCAGGAAATCGGTTATGATAATCAGTATTATTTGTGCCGTGATCACGGCGGTCCGTGGCAGCGCGATAAGGAGCGCAACGATCATCTGCCGGAAGACCAGGCGATGGAGCTTGCAAAGCAGTCGTATAAGGCGGATATCCTGAATGGCTTTGATCTTCTACATATTGACCCAACCAAGGATCCGGACGAAATGTGCAAGGTAGTAGACATTGATATTGTGTTTAATCGCACGGTGGAGCTGATTGAATATTGTGAACAGGTTCGCAAGGAAAACGGCATCACAAAAGAGATTGCGTATGAAGTCGGCACAGAAGAAACCAGCGGCGGTTTGACCTCCCTGGATACCTATGAGAACTTTATTAAGCGCATCAAGGAATATACCGAAATACATCATCTGCCGATGCCGATTTTTATTGTTGGACAGACAGGCACGCTGACCCGTCTGACAAAAAATGTCGGACATTTCAACTATGAAAACTCGAAAAAGCTCAGCCAGATCGCAGCAAAATACGGCGTTGGTCTGAAGGAGCATAACGGCGATTATCTGAGTGAGGATAAGCTGCTGGCACATCTGCCGCTGGGTATTACCGCAATGAATGTCGCACCGGCATTTGGAACGGTAGAAACTCGCGCACTGCTGGAGCTACTGGACGTGGAAGACAAGTTTGCCGAACTGGGCGCAATTGCGGAACCGTCCCATCTCCGTGAGGTACTGACGCATGATTCGATCTATTCCATGAAGTGGAAGAAATGGCTGACGGACGAAGTAGATATGTCCAATCTGGAAGCACTCGACGAAGCGACGAAACGACAGATCACCGAGCTGTGTGGACATTATACGTATTCCAATGAAACTGTTGAGGCAGAAATCAATAAGCTGTATAATAATCTTACAAGTGTTGGGATTGATGGACGCCGGTATGTCATTGAAAAGCTCAAGGAAGAAATGGAAAAGCATGTACGGTGCTTCAACATGGAGGGCTTGACGACAAAGATCGAAAAGGCAACGGCATAAATCCCATATCAAACGAGCCAGGAGAAACTGCGCAGGGAAAACATCGACACCCTTGGCGTATCCTGGGAAAGAAGGCTGCGATATGATGAAACAGAGAACAATTGCGGTTGCGCGCTACTTGAATAAAGAACGGATGGCGAGCTATAGGGAAATTGCGTCGCAGTTGGGCGAAAATGAAAGGGCGATCCGCTATGATGTTGATCAGATCAATGACGAGCTGAAGCTGCGGAAATGTGGACAAATCGAAAAGTATCCCAAAGGGATGCTTTTCGTGCCCGATGACCTCAATTTGGCGGCGATTCTGGAGAACAGCGAGTTTGTATTTTCCCCGCAGGAGCGTGTCTCCATTGTGCGGCTGTACGCCCTGTTTCATACGGAAAAGCTGAATATCAGAATATTGTGCGATGACCTACAGGTTTCGCGCAGAACGATCCAAAACGATATTGGCGTCGTGCAAAAGGAACTGGAAAAGCGTCAAATGAAGTTATCCTATGACCGGGGATTTCGGTTGCAGGAAACCGGTGATATCGGGTTCGATATGCGCAGCAGTGAGATGCAAAAGTATATCGCGCAGCTGTATCGCAAGCAGGCACAGGGCTCGTATGGCGTGTATATCCGGCAACTGGTAGAAAAGATGATGGAACCAATCTCGCTGGACGATGTGCTGGTATGGATTGATTTCGTCATCAGCACGATGGGATGGACTTTGAGCGATGAAACGTTCCAATGGTATGTTGCACATGTGCTTACTTTTACTTGGTATATCAAGCAGAAAAGACCGTTTCTCAATCTATTGTATGAAGAGGACAGCGAAATTGCGAATCTGATCCCCAAGTATGAAGCGCTGATTGGAAGAACGCTGGAATATGATGAACGTGGGATTTTATCCAGCTTCTCCAAGTACACAAACCGCTATGTTTATTTCGATTTGAATGCGGATTTGATGTCAGCGGAGGATATTGCATTGCTGCTCGTCAAGCGGATGGGCAAGGAATTGCACATGGATTTTTCGCAGGACGGCATTTTGATGAAAGGTCTACTCAACCATGTCAGCGCGATGCTCAAACGCGTGCGCGATCATATGCAGTTGCAGGAAGATGTTTCTGACTTCTTACCAGAGGAATATACGTATGTATATATTGCACTCAAAAATGTTTTAAAAGAACACGAGGAGCTGTATGCACTGACGGAAAATGAAATGATTTATTTGGTTATGTATTTTCTGGGGAGCATCCGGCGTATTCAAGAATCCAAGTTCCAGTCCGTTCTGCTGATTTGCGGTTTTGGCTATGGCACGACGACGGTTGTCAAGGATGCATTGATTAACGAATATCAGGTGTTTGTCAAAAAGAGCATTTCTGCTTATCAGCTGGCGAAATTTGATGGCTGGGACGAGATTGATGTGGTCATTTCTACTGTGAACGTCGACCTTCCCGTAGAACGCCCCTTTGCGCAGGTAAATGTAATTTTCCAAAAGGAAGATTACATCAAATTGGATCTGCTCGGACTGCGCAAGCGCAATATTTTGACCAATTATCTGGCGATTGAGCGCAAATTGGATTTTTTATCCGAAACAGACCGGAAGAAGGTACTCGAAGTCATTCAAGAAGAACTGGGGTACCGGGATGTACGCGTGCCACAGAAATACTATACGCTCAGCGATCTGCTGTCAAAAGATGCGATCCTCTGTGTCGATCACATGGATGACTGGCGGGATGCCGTTCGGATGTGTACAGATATTTTGCAAAAATCAGGGAAAATCGAGTCTTCTTATCATGATAGCATCATCCGCGGGATGGAAGCACAGGGCTTTTATTCCGTGACAGACAACGTGATGGCGCTGCTGCATGGAAGCGAAAGTGAAGGTGTCCGTGTCAGCTGCATGAGTCTGCTCATCAGCAAGGAACCAATCTATTTTGGCGACAAACAGACCAATATTGTATTTTGTTTGGCAAGTAAAGACAAAAAAGAACATACTCCGGCAATTATCAGTCTGATGCGCATGATAAGTATGACAAAATTTATCAATCTGCTGGAGGTTTGCCGCGATGCGGATATGGCGGGCACGGTAATAGAAACGTGCGAAAATTATGCCAAAATGCAGCAGTGGCAGAAAGAAATTGGATAGGAGGGACAGCAAATGCTGCCGATGATAAAAAAAGAATGCATGCTGTTTGAATTGGATGCAGCGAACAAAGCAGATGCGATTTCGCAGATGGTTGCTGCATTTGACCAGCAGGGGTATTTAAATGACAAAGAACTGTTCCACAAAGACGTACTGGAACGGGAAAAGGTTTTCCCAACGTATATTGATTATGAGATCGGACTACCGCATGGCAAAAGCGATGGTGTCGAACAAGCGGGCATCTGCATTGCCAGGCTGAATGAAGAGATCGTCTGGGACGAAGAAGCGGGAGAAACCGTAAATTTCATTGTGATGATTGCAGTGAACAAGGAAAATGGAAACGATCTGCATTTGCAGGTGTTATCCAAGCTGTCACGTTTGCTGATGCACGAGGATTTCCGCGAAATCATCAAGACGGGAGCCGTCGACGAGGTATTCGACACCCTGGTTGAGAAACTGGAGGTGGCATAATATGAAATGGCTGCGGGAATTGCAAAAGCATCTGATGACGGCGACCGCCTATATGATTCCGTTTGTTGTTGCGGGAGGCGTGTTGTATGCACTGTCTATTATGTTAAATGGTCAGGCATCCGTTCCGACCGAGGGATGGTTGGTTGGTCTGAACCAGATTGGCAATGCAGGTCTGGCGCTGTTTATTCCGGTACTTGGCGGCTATATCGCTTTCAGTATGGCAGATAAGCCCGGTTTGGCTCCAGGTTTCATTGGCGCTTATCTGGCAAGGGAAGTTGGTGCAGGTTTTATCGGTGGTATTTTGGCTGGATTTATTGCAGGCTGGGTTGTCAATCAGTTGAAGACCCGCATCAAGTTGCCGCCGTCTTACCGCACGCTGAATACGATTTTTATTATCCCGATTGTCGGCA
>JAUNIY010000068.1 GCA_030523305.1 Eubacteriales bacterium | reverse complement strand
GGTCGTTGTTGTGGCAAACCTCAAGCCCGCAAAGCTGCGCGGCGTGGAGAGCCAGGGCATGATCTTGGCAGCGGATGTACCGGATGGCATCCGGGTTGTCTTTGTTGACGGCATCCCGTCCGGCTGCAAGATTCGTTGATATCCGTCGCACGAGATGGAGTAAAACAGAACGGCGGCTCGTATGAGCCGCTGTTTTTGCAAAAGGAAAGGAATTACCATGCTTTTTGATACCCATGCGCATTATGATGATAGATGGTTTGATGCGGATCGAGATGCCCTGCTGTCTTCGATGCCGGAACACAACGTAGGGTTGATTTTGAATCCGGGTTGTACCGTGGAAACCTCGAAGGCAGCCATCCGGCTTGCGGAAACCTATGATTTTATGTATGCCGCCGTTGGCATCCATCCGGAATACAGCATAGGCGTGACCGAGCAGGACATAGCCCGGATCCAGGAGCTATCTGCGCATCCGAAAGTCAAGGCGATCGGAGAAATCGGATTGGATTATTACTGGCTCAAACGCTCGCCGGAAACTACGCCGCCAAAGGATCAGCAGCAGGCTCTGCTGCGCGCCCAGCTCGATGTAGCGCGGGAAACCGGTTTGCCGGTCATCATCCATGACCGCGAAGCACACGAGGACTGCTTCAACATTGTAAAGGACTATGCGGATGTCAAGGGCGTATACCACTGCTATTCCGGCAGCCTGGAGATGGCGAAGGAGATCATCAAGCTGGGCTGGAGCCTGTCGTTTACCGGCGTGATTACCTACGGAAAGGCGAAAAAAGCGCGCCATATCATAGAAAATCTACCGATCGACCATATTATGATTGAAACCGACAGCCCGTATCTAACACCGGAGCCGGAACGCCTTGTCCAAAAGCGGGTGCGCAACAGCTCATTGTTTGTCCACCGCGTGGCGGAACAGATTGCCGATTTCAAAGGCATGACGGTGGAAGAGGTCGAACGCATCACAACGGAGAATGGAAAGCGGTTCTTTGGGATTGCATAAAAACAACATACCGAATGCCATCCGGCCTGCGGGTGGCATTTCCGCTTTTGGTGCTGGGAAAAATAAACAAAGAGAGACGGTACGGAAGGGACAGATATGACATTATTACAGCTAAAATATATGGTAACAGTGGCCGCCGCAGGTACAATCAGTGAAGCGGCCAAGCAATTATATATCACACAGCCCAGCCTGACCTCTGCCATCAAAGAGCTGGAGCACGAACTGGGCATAACGATTTTTTCCCGCTCCAATAAGGGCGTCACGCTTTCCGCGGAAGGAGAAGAATTTTTGGGATATGCCAGGCAGGTGATCGAGCAAACCAATCTGATTGAAGAAAAGTATTTCGGTTCCGCGCCGACAAGACGGCAATTTTGCGTTTCCACACAGCATTATTCGTTCGCGGTGGAGGCGTTTGTCGAGCTGTTGCAGCATTACGGCGGCGAGCAATATGATTTCCGCATCCGGGAAACCAAAACGTATGAAATCATCGAGGACGTGGCAAAGCTCAAGAGCGAGGTCGGCGTGTTATATTTGAATGCGTTCAATGAAACTATCCTGCGGAAAACGCTGCGGGAGAATGATTTGTCCTTCTTCCCGCTGTTTACGGCAAAGCCGCATGTGTTTGTCAGTACGTTCAGCCCACTGGCCGAAAAGCAAACCGTGACGCTGGCAGATTTGGAGCCGTATCCCCGGCTGTCCTACGAGCAGGGCGAGCACAATTCCTTTTATTTTGCAGAGGAAATTTTGAGTACCAGGGAAAGCAAAAAGGATATCATGGTCAGCGACAGGGCGACGCTGTTTAATCTGCTGGTCGGCCTGAATGGATATACGATTTGCAGCGGGGCCATCAATGAACAGCTCAACGGGAAACACATTGTCGCCGTCCCGTTGGAGGTGGATGATTACATGGAGATCGGCTATATCACGCACAACAAGGTCGTACCGGGGGCCTTTGCCGCACGCTATATTGAAGCGCTGAAACGGTATGCCACGGGACACAATTGAGACGCAAACAGCGGACTTGCTATAGGCTAAATCTATGGCAAACCGCTGTTTTTTGGTATTTTACACAGCTTGTTTTCAAAATTATAATAGATATGCAATCACGTGATGGAAATGATACCGTCCGTTCATGGCGGCATAGATGACAAAATCAAGTGAAAACAGGAGGCTGTGACAATGGGGAATTTACATACACCGTTCCGATATGATTATGTGGGAAGTTTTCTGCGTCCGGAAAAACTGAAGCAGGCAAGAGAGCAATACAAGGCAGGCACACTGTCTGCGGAAGGGCTGAAACAGGTCGAGGATGAAGAAATTGCGAAGCTGATTGCGAAGCAGAAGGCTGCGGGCTATCGTGTGATTACCGACGGCGAGTTCCGCAGAAGCTACTGGCACCTTGATTTTATGTGGGGCTTCCATGGTATCAAGGAAATCGAGCTTGACCACGGATATTTTTTCCACGGCGAGGAGACCACGCATGGTTCCATTGAAGTAACGGGGCCGATCAGCGGGGAAAACCATCCGTTTGTCGAACACTTCCAGTTTGTCAAGCAGTTTGAGGATGATACGGTTGTCGCAAAGCAGACGATGCCTGCACCGGCGCAGCTTTTGGCAGAATTGTTCCGCGAGAGCAATGGTGAAAAGACAACGGCTATTTACCCGGACATGGAACAGCTGATTCAGGGTATCGCCAAAGCATACCGGACAGTCATCCGGGAGCTGTACGAAGCGGGCTGCCGCAACATCCAGTTTGACGACTGTATCTGGGGCATGTTCTGCGATACGGCGTATTGGAACGCGCGGCAGCAGGACAATGTATCACTGGAAGAAGAGGCAAAAAAATATCTGCGCCTGAATAACCTGGCGATCGAAGGGAAACCGGAGGATCTCGCGCTGACCACCCATGTGTGCAGAGGCAACTACCATTCCACCTGGGCGAGCCGCGGCGGATATGCACCGATAGCCCCGTTCCTGTTCGCCAATGAAGCGGTTGACGCGTTCTATCTGGAATTTGACGACGAACGTTCCGGCGGCTTTGAACCGTTGGCGCATGTTTCCGGCGACAAAAAAGTCGTGTTGGGCCTGGTTACAACCAAGAAGCCGCAATTGGAGGACAAGAACGCTGTTATTGCCCGCATCCATGAGGCAGCGCAATATGTACCGCTGGACCGGCTGTACCTCAGCCCACAGTGCGGCTTTGCTTCCTGCGAAATCGGGAACAAGCTGACGGAGGAAGAGCAGTGGGCGAAGCTCGCGCTTGTGAAGGAGATTGCAGAAGAGGTGTGGGGCTGAAAATAAAAATTGCAATTGCAACAAATTCATCCATGATGAAAAAGATGCCATCCGGGAATTTTCTCGGATGGCACTTTTTATTTATCTGTATTTTCCCGGTATTTTAAAAGAGAATGCGTCAGGTCATTGATAATGTGTAACTCGGATTCCGTACAACTTGCAAGCAAATGGCAGGTATCCTGTAGCAAGAAGGATTGTTGATCTTCAGAATGGGAGAATACGAGGGCGTCCAATGAAAGATGTAAATACTTCATCAAATTCAGCAAAACTTCAATGGAAGGACGGCGATGCTCACTTTCTATATGTTTTAAATGTGTTGGCGTGATATTTAACATCTCTGCAAGCTCTTCATGTGTTAATCCCTGACGAATCCGAGCGTTGCGGATCGCATTTCCGAGAACACCTCTTTCAAGGCTCATGGTGGTTCAGCTCCTTTTTTATTTCATAAAATAAGCATACAGAGACAAAAAATAGTTGACGATTAGCTAAAAGAGAATTATAATGTATCTTAAAGAGATTCCATGCTGAAGCAACGGGCATGGAAAATATTTTTTGCAGGAGGAATGTATGATGAAATGGAAAAAGAGGCTGGGAGGTGCGCTGCTTACCGGCGCGATAACAGCAACCATGTTGTCAACAGGAGCATTGGCGGGAGACCGTTTGGGTAACTATGAAAGGGATAATACATATAAAGATCATATGCCCAGTTACTCAACAGACTATGTACTGGTTAAGGAGACTACGTATGATTTAGAAACCAATCAGGTAGCTCGATATGCGGTCTATGATAACGATGCAAATGGGAATGCTGTAAAAAAGACCTACCATTATAATGCAATCCATGTATGGGATACGGAATATGAAGAGGTTGTTGTGTTTTGCTATGACGAAAGCAGACGCATATCCGGCAAGATGGTTTACCTAGATGATGAGCTGTATGCTAGGGCGCAATATACCAGAGATGCTGTAGGAAATATTGTGCAAGAGCGTGTGGAAGAAGGCCTTACATGGGATAATCCTGTGACTACGGAATATGAACATATATATGACAGTCATAATCAGGTTATCTCTACCACAGTGCATTATGATGGCGAACAACCCACTACTACAAATCGAATAAATACATACGATGAAAACGGCAATTTGATGAAAGAGGATTGGTATAACGACAAAGGGGTATATGATTCGATTTCATATGAGTATGATGATAACAACCGCATCATTCAGAGTGTGAGAAGCATGAGCGGGGATGATCCTTATGTAATGCAAAGCTTTACGTATGATAGCAATGGTAACGAGGCGACATATACATTATCTGGTGAATATACGGTATATGAATACAAAAAGTTGAGTGAAATTACTCCGATCGATCCCATTCCGTTTGATCCAACACCGGTAGATCCGAAACCGCATACACCGGTTTATGAGGTTTTTAACGACATTTCTGACAGCGCTTGGTATACCGATGCTGTGCAATATGTCTATGACGAAGGCATCATGATGGGTATGAATGAGAACACCTTTGCACCAAACGCATCCATGACACGTGCAATGGTTGCACAGATTCTATATGCGCAGGCCGGTTCTCCGGAAGTTTCCGGTGATATGCCGTTTACCGATGTACCAGCTGACAAGTGGTATCATAATGCTATCCTATGGGCAAATCAGAATGACGTAGTTGTGGGCACAGGAGATAACCGATTTGCACCAAACGATAACATCACACGGCAGGAATATGCTGCCATTCTGTACCGCTATGAGAAATCCCCATCGGTTTCTGGTTCCCTGAACTTCCAGGATGCCAATACGGTTTCCGGTTGGGCGACTGATGCGATGTTGTGGGCGACCCAGAACGGTATCGTCAGCGGCACAATCAACAATGGTATTACGATGCTCGATCCGAAGGGTACGGCGACCCGTGCGCAAAGCGCAATGATCCTGATGAATTATCTCACAAGATAAGTTGTAATAAAAGCAGCGATTCCACCTAATCGCAAATCTCCCCGTTTCCGCAAGGATGCGGGGATTTTTTTGCCTTTTTGCGTTTGATCTTATAAAATGCCGATCCAGCCATTGCGAAAGTGTGAAATTCCACGTATAATAGACTTGGAAATCGGAAACCGGCAGATACTGGAGGTTTTTATCATGAAATTTACATTTGCACATAATAATATCAATGTAAAAAATATGGAGCAGTCTATCGCTTTTTATCGCGAAGCGCTGGGTTTGGAGGAAACACGCCGCATACAGCCGAAGAGCGGCGCATTTACCATCGTGTACATGGGGGATGGCGAAACACCGCACCTGCTGGAGCTGACTTCTCTCAAGGATCATCCACAGGCGTATAATCTGGGCGAGAATGAATTTCATCTTGCCTTGCGGGCGGATGACTTTGATGCAGCGCATGCAAAACACAAGGAAATGGGCTGTATCTGTTTTGAAAACCCACAGATGGGTATTTATTTTATCAGCGATCCGGATGGTTATTGGGTTGAAATCATTCCGGCGGAATAAAATCGGAGGGACATGCTATGGGCTATGTCATTGTCACAGATTCCGTATTGGATTTGGATGAGGATTTCCTTCTCCAGAACGGAATTTGTACGGTACCGCTGAACTTTACGATGGAGGGATGGGATACTGTAGAGGATGATTTCGGTAGAACTGTATCGTTTTCCGCTTTCTATCAGCAGATGCGGGAGGGAAAACGCATAGAAACCGCACACGCGCCGCGCGCCGCGTTCAACAGTGTCTTTGAAGGTATTTTGAAGTCCAAGCGCGATGTGGTCTATCTGGGGCTTTCTTCCGGCCTCAGTGAACAGTACCGGACAGGCTGCACGGCGGCAGCGGAATTGAAGGGGAGATATCCAAACCGGGTGTATTGTGTCGATACGCTTGCTGTTTCCGGCGGGCAGACGTTGTTGGTTCGCGAAGCGGCCCGCCGCAAGGCGGAAGGCATGGAAGCGGAAGAGCTGGTCGAATGGGTGCAGCAATTCCGCGGCGGGATTGTACACAGCCTGTTGGTCAATGATGTGAAATATTTGCAGCAGTGCGGCGATTTGCAGCAGAAAAACGCATTGTTCGGTCCGCGCGCAGGCTATTGCCAGCTACTGCATCTCGCGCCGGATGGTACGCTGGTATTGGGCAAACGGGTGCGGGGACGCAAAAAGGCATTGGAACAATTGGAAAAACAGACGGCGGCGCAGCTTCCCGCGGGCGGTGAGATCTATATCAGTCATGCGGCTTGTGCCGAAGATGCACACGGGCTGGCAGAATCCCTGACAGCGCATACAGTAGCACAACGCGTCGAATGCCATGTGCTCAATGAGGTGCTCGGTGTGCATACCGGGCCGGATGCGGTCGGTGTGTTTTTCTATCGGGGAGATCAAGCATGAATGTATATGATTTTGACCAGACCATTTACCGTGGGGACAGTACGGTGGATTTTTATTTTTATTGCCTGCGGCGCAGGCCGTGGATGGCGTATAGCTGGCCTGGGACAGCGGTTTCCTTCGCGCTATATCAGGCAAAAATATTCAACAAAACGCAGTTCAAACGGCAGATGTATCAGTTTTTGCGTGCTGTAGGCAATACGGAACAGCTGGTTGCGGATTTTTGGCACAGCCATCTGAACAATATCAAGCCGTGGTATATTCAAGACACACAGCGGGAGGATGACGTCGTCATTTCGGCTTCGCCGGAATTTTTGCTGAAGCCTGCGTGTGAGCAGCTCGGCATCCGGTACCTGATGGCATCGCGTGTGGATCCGCACACCGGAAAATACACCGGCATCAATTGCTGGGGAGAGGAAAAGGTGCGCCGGTTCCGTGAAACATTCGGCGATGCGGCGATTGAAACCTTTTATTCCGATTCTCTGTCGGATACGCCGCTGGCGCGCTTGGCGCAGACCGCTTGGATTGTCCGTGGGGATGCGCATATCCCATGGAAGGAATGGGAAAAAACACACAGGAAATAAAGCCATGCACCTTCTGTTTTTTACAGGAGGTGCATGTTTTATGTCGTATTTTGATTGACAGGGGTTGACATTTACAGCTGCATTTGGTATGCTAATGGTGGTTAGCAAGAGCTAACCGCAAAAGGGCTTGTACGCCTTTCTTTTTTGAATGATGATTAGCATAAGCTAATATTTAACGGGGCATACTAGACACAAAATGGATGTATGTGTGAGGAGTAGATGCGTATGGATAGAACGTTGGAGGATCTTCTGGTAGAGCTTTGTGCGCCGACGCTGGCCGGTATGAAGCCCGCGAACCTGTTCCGCTGTGAGGAAACACCGGGATTGTTTCACTCTATCCGCGAATGGAACGAGCGGCTGTATCACAATGGATTGCGGATCCGCGTCATGAAGCGTTGCCGCAAAACGCATACCTGCTTGATTTATGTATGTAGATGGGATTGGATCCAGCGTGTATTGGCGCAAAAACAGGTCAATGCGTTTTTGATGGCCGAACAATATGACGTGTCGGGAGGAATTGAGACGATTTTGTGTCAGCTTGCGCGTCGCTTATGCGTGCAGCAGGATTTTCCGCATGAGATTGGCATTTTTCTCGGATATCCGCTGCGCGATGTCATCGGCTTCATCGAAAACAACGGCCAAAATTATTCGTGCTGCGGACACTGGAAGTGCTATGGCGATGCGGAAGAGGCACAGAAAACCTTCGATTCCTATCGTAGATGCACCGCCTGCTATAAGCGGCTGCACGCGCAAGGGATCCCGTTGGAGAAGTTGGTTACAGTAGCATAAATGCTGGTTAGATATAGCTAATTCTATAACGATTTTCCAATACAAGAAAAGCCATCCATGCGCCGGATGGCTTTTTTTGTGTCCAGCTGCGCGATATATTTTGTGTGTTTTGCACAAAAACCGAGAAAGAACAGCCGTTTTTGGGGGAAAAGATGGAAAAAAACGCCTTCCGAAGAAAAAAATTCAAAAAATAAGATTACAAACTGTTTACAAAACGGTAAAAGTTTGTTACCATAGATACATCGTTTGACATACGGTTTGGAAAGGAGTTTTTCTCATGATAGCGGTGAAACGGATTGGCGCAGCCATGCTGGCAGCGTCCATGGCAGCAGGAATGCTGCAAACGGCCGGCTTGGCAGTGGAAACCGACGCTACATCAGATGCGATACAGACCATCACAGGTTTTACAGAAGCAGGACAGCGGATCGGAACCGTCCCATTTACAGAGGGACAAGAGGAATCGGCGCTGACGGCGCAGATGCCGCAGACGCTGACAGCGACACTCGCAGACAACACAGTAGAAGAAATCCCGGTAACGTGGGTTAGCTTGTCGGATTATGAAACCTCCGATGATTTTTATTATGAATTTGTCCCGCAGTGGGATGAGGATACATATGTACTGGCGGATGGCTTGGACAGTGTAACCGATGTCCCGTACGTCGTAGCGGAGCGGGAAGAAACCACGGAGGTTTCCGGGGAAGTGGAAATCACGGCACAAAGCGCGTTGAGCGCAAATGCATATACCATTTTTGATTTCCTTGTAGCAGAGATGGGGTATAGCAACGCGGCTGCATGCGGCGTTTTGGCCAATATTAAGGCGGAATCTAATTTCAATCCGAATAGCTATGGCGACAGCGGAACCAGCTATGGCATCTGCCAGTGGCACAATAGTCGGTTTACGGCGTTGAAGAATTGGTGCAGCGCAAACGGATACGATTGGAAAACACTGGACGGTCAGTTGCACTATCTGCAAAAGGAAATGTCGGCCAACAACAATGCATATCTGTATAACGGGGCGACGATCAATCAGCAGATGAAGAGCTATGGCAATTCTGCTTCTGATGCATATAACGCAGGATATTATTGGTGCTATTATTATGAAGTACCGGCAAACCGTGGTTCTGTAGCCGTCGCCCGTGCGACACAGGCGAAAAATACCTATTGGCCGGAGTTCGGTGAATATACACACAATACGTCGTCTTCCGGAAACGGCGTGTTTATCGATGTCAACCTGGATGCTTGGTATAAAGACGCTGTGGAATATGTCTATAACAACAAGCTGATGGTCGGCACCAGCGATACGGAGTTTTCTCCCGGGCTTTCGATGTCACGTGCTATGGTAGCACAGATCTTGTATAACATCGCAGGAAAACCGGCAGTGACAGGAGAAGCACCGTTCAGCGATGTACCGTCTGATAAGTGGTATTACAATGCGGTTTTGTGGGCATATCAGAACAATATTATCGCTGGCACGGAAGAGCAAATCTTTGAGCCGAATAGCGACATTACGCGTGAGCAGTTTGCCACGATCCTTTACCGGTATGAGCAGTCTCCGGCTGTTTCCGGGACCCTGGGCTTCCAGGATGCGGATACGGTTTCCGAATGGGCTGCCAATGCAATGCTATGGGTAACACAGAACAATATCATCAGCGGTACGCAAACGGATAGCGGTATTTACCTTGATCCAAAGGGAACGGCAACCCGTGCGCAGAGCGCTATGATTCTGATGCGTTATCTGGAACGGTAAAACATATGATTTTGGCCCCTGCGGCGTATCCCGCAGGGGCCTTTTGCAGCCCCTGATCGGGGCGGTTGCAATTCCAATCGTTTGTGATATAATAGTACAATATTATGAAACAATCCAAAGTGAGGGAAGTACATGAACATTTGGCATGATTTACGGGCGGATATGGTCCGGAAGGAAGAATATACCGTCTTTACAGCCAACAGCATCGGGAACACGGCGATCCTGTCGTTTGACGGCAATTCGGGGCTGCTATGCCTGGATCATGTCGGCGATCCCAATATTGGAGCGCCCAACAACACAGGTTTTTTGCCGCGCACCTGTACGCCGCAAGGATTGCCGATTGCAACCGTTTTGCTGTGCAATGCGCCGCTCCCTGCCATGACGCTGGTCCGCTGCCGCCCGGTCGGCTTGATCGTGCTGCATTTGGAGCATGGCGGCGTGCGTAAAATGTTGCTGTCCGCAGCCTGCGCAGATGAGTTTTGGAGCGCATGTTTGACGGTGGAAGAAATACCAACGGCGCATCGCAAAGCATTGGTACGTTATTTGCGGTATGATCAGCAGGTTGTCGGCCAGCCCGCAGCTTCGGTTGAATTTCAAGGGTTGGAACAGGCAGAACGCTATTTTGATGCCTGCCAGAAGGACTATCTGATTCGATATTGCGGCATGCGGCCGCAAGAAGTTGAAAAGGCGGCATCGGATAACAACGGAATATAATGTGGACGGAGGAACGGATGTTTCTCCGTTTTAGCTTCCGAAGTCCTCCAAAAAGCTTGCCAGCTCCTGATCGCTGTACAGCGGGAAACCGTGCTCCATCAGTTTTTGGTCATATTCGCGCAGGGAGGAAAGCCGGATATCGGTCACCTCGGCAGCGGTATCGGAGCCGTATGGATAGATGGCGAGCACGCCGTTGTGCTCACGTACGAGATACAGCGGCTGTTGCTCTTCCGTTTGTTCTTCGGCAGAAATGGCATCGGCGGCTGGGACGGCAGATGGGGAAAATTGCTGATACATCAGGAAGGAAAACAATGTAATACAGCACAGGGATAATGCGATGACAGCCTTTTTCATCGTGAAGACCTCCTCGGGATATTGCCAGAATACGCAGCGGATTTTGGAACGGAACATGGAAAGTACCCAAAATCAATCGCTTGTTTCTTACATTTTCTCCGAAATTTTGGATATTATACCACGAATTGCAACTAAGTATGGATTTTTAGCAAGAATGTGGTATAATAACAGTATATATCTGAAAATCAGCCGTGGACGGCTTGCAGGAGGTAACGGGCTTGGCGAAAAGATACAGAAAAAGAAGCAAGGCCAAAAAAATCGGCTTTGCCATATTAACGCTGTTTCTCATCGGTCTGACAACAATGGCAATGTGTCTCGGCGCATTTGTTATATATTTAAATGTTGTGATCATGCCGGAGGCAGACCTGGATATTACCAGCCTTTCGATGAAGTTTAACAGTGTCATTTATTATGAAGAGGATGGGGAAGAGCAGGTACTGCAAAAGCTGGCAAGCGAAGAAAACCGGGAATGGGTCGAGATCGATGATATTCCGGAGTACCTGCAAAACGCATTTGTTGCGATTGAGGACCAGCGGTTTTATGAGCACAAGGGTGTAGACTGGAAGCGTACCTTAGGTGCAACATTGAACTGGATTCTGCCCGGTGGCAGCAGCTATGGCGGATCTACCATCACCCAGCAGCTGGTAAAGAACATGACGGATGACAACGACTATTCTGTCAAGCGCAAGATCCTGGAGATCATGCGCGCGCTTACGCTGGAAAAAAAGGTGGGCAGCAAGGAGACAATCCTGGAGCTGTATACGAATATCATTTATTTTGGAAAGAATGCGTATGGTGTGCAGACAGCTGCCAAAACCTATTTCAACAAACCTGTCAATGAGTTGGATCTTGCGGAATGCGCGCTGATTGCGGGCTTGACGCAGAATCCTGCGGCGTATAATCCATTCAAATACCCGGATGCTGCAAAGGCGCGGCAGGAGACAGTCCTGTACGCTATGTATGAACAGGGCTATATTTCACAGAGCGAATACAATGATGCCGTGAATGAAACGCTGGCATATGAGGAAAGCACTGCGGATGAGACAGAGAACAAGGCATATTCTTATTTTACAGATATGGTGATTACCGATGTTGTCAACGATCTACAGGAGCAGTTGGGTTATTCGGAGACATATGCGCGTACGCTGGTGACTAGCGGCGGCCTGTCCATCTATTCTACGGTTGATATGAATGTGCAGAGCGTGATGGAAGAGGTATTTGAAGACGACGACAACTTCCCGGATATCTCGGAGGACGGCATTGAGCCGCAGGCGGCTATGATCGTTGTCGATCCGGAAAATGGCCAGATACGCGGAGTCGTGGGCGGACGCGGCGAAAAAACCGAAAGCTTGGTACTCAACCGCGCGACCCAGTCCACACGTTCGCCCGGTTCCTCGATCAAGCCGCTCAGCACCTATGCGCCGGCGATTGATCAAGGGTTGATTACACCGTATTCTGTCGTGACCGATATGCCGGTATTTGAAATTGACGATTCCCCGTGGCCGAGGAATGAAAACCGCGTTTATAACGGCCAGACTACGATTATGGAAGGCGTTGCGCAGTCCACCAATACGGTTGCCGTGCAGGTGCTCAAAATGCTGACCCCACAGTCTGCATATAATTTCATGACAGACAAGCTTGGATTCACCACGCTGTCCGAAAACCGCGATATTGATTACGGTCCGATGGCATTGGGCGGCCTGACCAATGGCGCGACCGTCCGAGAGATGGCGCAGGGCTATACTGCTTTGGCAAACTATGGCTATGTCTCTGAGGCAATCAGCTATACCAAGGTTGTCGACGCGAATGGCAACACCATTTTGAGTAACGAAGACAATGAGCCGACACAGGTGTTTGAACATCCGGAGTCTACGCCGTACTATATCAACGATATGTTGACTAATGCCGTTGAGGACGGCACCGGCGAGCTGGCTGCAATCAATGGTATTGATGTTGCAGGTAAAACCGGTACCACCACGGACAACAAAGACCGCTGGTTTGCCGGTTATACGCCATATTATGTCGGCGTATGTTGGTTTGGCTATGACGAACAGTATGGCCTGCCGAGCCTGTCGCCCAACCCTGCGGTTGCATTGTGGTCCGACGTCATGGACGAGCTGCATGCGGATAAGGAAGATAAGAGCTTCCGCGAGCCAGAGGAAGGGACATTTGAAGAGGCGAGCTATTGCCTTGACAGCGGCCTGTCTCCGTCGAGTACCTGCCGTGGAGATCCGCGCGGCAGCCGCATTGCGACCGGTTGGTTCTATGTGGATGATATACCGGATGAGGAAGACGAGTGCAATCTGCACAAGTGGCGGTATAGCGGTGTGGCATTGCTGGATCTGACTCGTCTGTTCCCAAGCAGCGTAGAGGTAACCGACGAATACTATTGCTACGAAGGCAAAAATGATCCGATTGGTGAAGGCACCCGTGTGACAAGTCCAAGAGG
>JAUNIY010000235.1 GCA_030523305.1 Eubacteriales bacterium | reverse complement strand
AATCCCGCAATCCGGATGCATCAGATTCATGTTGATATCAGAGACTTTGCAGCCAGTCCGTCTTTCGATAATCGAACAGATTTCCTGACAGATGATATCCAAAGGCATTGTGCTAACCTCACTTTCTATCGTTACAGTGTGGATGGATTTTCCGCCAGCATATCAACACAAGCGGCAAATCCGCTATTTCTCTGTTCTTCGTCAGTCAAATCCAGCAAAGCCGGGTGTATCTGCTGATCAGAAATATACTGTTTCATCCGCTTATCATCTAGGTAATATATATCTAACCTCTTGCTTTCCAGGCTGTAGGTAACCCTCTGCCGGGATAGAACCATACAGGCAAGCGGAATGTTGTATTTGTAGTAGCAGTATTGGCGGTATGCTTCAAAGAAATCATCGGTATATTCCGCGTCAAAATAAAATGTGACAATACCGGCATCCGCTTCCACCGCATTGGTCACAATGAGCGGCAGTTCCGAAAAATGGTTCGGATACTCGCTGTTAATCATGGACAAACTGCCTGGAACGCCGAGAACAAGCACATCGCTTGGTTCGGAAATACAGGCGTCGTATACGTATTGGTTGACAGCTACAATCCGATCTTCATATGTTTGATGCACATCAAACAATTGCAGCGGAAGACTGTACATGCCGAATACTACACCATATGCGTTGGAGCAGATACTACATACACGATACCCCTGTTCGTTCAAATATCGTCTGAGGTGGAATTGGACATCAAATTTGTCACAATCCTCTCCCATCCCGGCAACCATAATAACAGGAATTGGGATTTTTGTCAGAGGAATTCTTTCCTGTTCTGCATGGCAAGCGGGAGACTTTTCCAGAAGTGTGACGGCATCTTCCGGTACCCCAAGTTGTGCCAGTTTTTCAAAAACATCTCGGGAACACAAAACAGCCTTGTCCGCCAAACGCGCACTTTTTATAACAGGTAAATATGTCTGCTCCCGTGTATAACGCGTGGGTTCCACCAGCAGCACGCCGTCCGTATCCTTCAGCACGGCGATAATATCCGTTTCTACATGTACTCCGTATTCGCGAGCACATTGCTGTAACAACCGCTCATCTTCCTTGAAAGAACATACCGAATGGATGTCATATCCGACCAAATTGTTCCGGTTTTGAAGCAGGATTCTTGCATTCGCATTATATGGAAAAAGAGTAAGTCTCATCATGTGTTTTTGGCAACCTCCCGTTTGTTTATCGAATATCCGAATTCAGACAAAACAGCATATTCATATAATTCATCAAAAGAAGCCTGTTTCTGTTTTTCACACTGTTTCAGGATATCGTCCGCCGTAACCCTGTCCTTATGTTCCGTATCGATCTCACTATAACAAATCTTGCAGAAATTTAGATTCCAGCAGTTTTTACACTGTTCTTCTGTCATACAGCCGATGTTGATAAAATCCGAGATTTTGTCCAATTCAAACCCATTTTCCAGTGAGCCAATCCTGCAAAATTCGCTGGTTTCGTTCACCCGTTCGCAGGGATAGAATTCACCGTTTACCGTAACAAAAAGCCGCCGGATACCTGCTACACATGGTCCGCCCCGCTGCGTCGTCTGTGGGATTTTCCGGTACAGGTTTAGTTTAGATCCCAATAACCGTATATAGTATTCTCCATTTTTGGTCAGACGGCTGACGCAACTGCGCGGCACCTTATTTACCAATGAAGCCAGCATTTTGAGGTGTTCATATTTTCTGACCAGAAGGAAGTTATCATGATAGCTCAGTTTTTCGTCCAACCCAACTTCATCCATTTGATTGAACGTAACAGGATGGTCACGCAAGATCTCGTCTGTTTCAAAATACTCCAAAACATGCGTAATTTCTGCTCTTGGGTTCATAACTGTCATAAACATGATTTCTTTCGCAAAATCAGGGTGCGTAGCCTGGAGCGTTTTTACATTCTTCATAATCGTATCGAATGAGCCTTCTCCCGAACGGAATTTTCGGTTTACATTATGCTCTTCCTTTGGGCCGTCCAGACTGATAGAAAGCGAAAACTGATGCTGTTCCAAGAATGCGCCAACTTCTTCTGTCAGCAGCGTTCCGT
>JAUNIY010000067.1 GCA_030523305.1 Eubacteriales bacterium | reverse complement strand
TGGGAAGTCTATGACCAAATCAATAATCAAAAAAACGATCACTGCCATGATAATACATCCCATAGCAACCTCAATATAACCGGACACCGTAGATATGTAACGTCCAATTTGATGGTATACAGGCTTGCCTGTTGGGCGGTGCGCTTCCTTTTGGTGCGAGGTTTGATGCATATCCAATACCTTCCTTTCTTTGGGGACCGACTGTTTGTTGTTATGCTTTCTTTTTCTATATTTAGTATACATGATTTTGTAGCAATATACAATCATCCAGATGATGGAGCTTTTCGGATAGATATACCATTTCAATTGGATTGTATAAATTTGTCGAAGTAGGCGTTGATTTTCGTCATCATGTATAGTATAATGCAGAAAATGAGAAAATGTATATTGGAGGAATCGTCGAATATGGCAGAACAGAGGGAAGATAGGAGAATCAGAAGAACCAAACGACTGCTGCGCCAAGCGCTTGCAGAACTGATGAATGAAAAAGATTTTAAGGACATTACCGTAAAAGAAATTACAGATCGGGCAGATTTGAACCGCGGTACGTTTTATTTTCATTATACAGATACATACGACCTGCGCAATCAGATCGAAGATGAGTTGGTACGGGATTTTACACAAGTGCTTTCCAGCTATCAGCCGACGGCGGAGGATTATTCTGCAAGACCTATGCTGAAGCAGGCGGTTAGCTTTGTGGAAGGACAAAAATTCCTTGTCCGAACTTTATTTCAGTGCAACGCCGACGGCAGCTTACAGACGAAATTTATGAAGGTCATTGAAGAAATTATTGTAAAAATCCGCGATCAGATGCATGGAGATGCGCAAAACCGCATATATCATTGCCGATATATGTCCTGTGGCGTGATTGGCTGCGTCAATCTATGGTTACAGGGCGGCGATGGCATGACAGCGGAAGGCTTGATCGATGCATTGGACGAGATGATACAATGTGTATTGCGGCCATAGCAAGTAAATAAGGCGGACCGTAAGAGATCCGCCTTATCGCCTTAATCGGTAACGATTTTATCCACTGCCTGTGCAGCTTCTTGTGCGGCATGGCTGACGACGCCGGCTGTGCGGTGCGCTGTGCGGGAAACCGATTGCCCGGTGCTGGTACCGGCAAGCTTATAATTGACTGCCATCACAGCGGCAACTGCTCCGGCAAGGCCGGTCACGACACCGGCAGTAAACATACCTGTATGCATAGATTCATTCCACCTTTCCTGTGCGTAGCTTGCCCTGTATGCAAATGAATATGCGGATTTTGCTGTAATTTGGCTGGATTGCATCTTTTTTTGTACTCAGACAAAAAAATGGTCGAAAGACGGCATATCCTGTGAATTATGACGGAAAGTTTTCATAGGAAATCCGTTTACAAAATGTAGCGCATGGTATATAATATGAACCAGAAAAAGCACCTTTAATGCTGTTCCCGTGAGTTCAGCAAGGCGTTCGGATAGTGTAGCAGCAAGGGATTGTGGGCTAGAACTGCACCCTTGTGGATTTACGGCTTCCCGTCTATTGGTGCGGGCAAAGCCGTTTTTTTGTTTGCTTTCAAAATCCAGGCTTTGGGGCTGGCGGTTGTTCGGCTGCAACAAGTGTTGTTTGGTTCGATAGAAGGAAGGGCAGTGGATGGAGCAGGTAAAGAAGGCAGAAATCATGGATGAAGGCGCAATGCGTCGTGCGATCAATCGGATTTCCTATGAAATCATTGAACACAATCACGGTGCGGTAAACCTGATTCTGGCTGGAATCCGTACACGCGGCGTTTTTCTCGCGGAGCGGATGGCAGATAAGATGGAAGAAGTGGAAGGAACGCGCCCGCGGGTGATCGCGCTGGACATCACAGGTTTTCGGGATGACCGGCCGGGCGAGCGTCTTGCCGCGCAGCTTCCCCAAATGGGGGATATCTCCAATACAACCGTCATCATTGTGGACGATGTGTTGTCCACAGGGCGCACGGTGCGCGCCGCAATGGAAGCGGTCCTGCATATGGGACGTGCCCAGCGCATCCAGCTGGCGGCGCTGATTGACCGCGGCCATCGGGAGCTTCCCATCCGCCCGGATTACATCGGAAAAAATCTTCCGACGTCCCGCGCGGAGACCGTCCGTGTTTTTATGCAGGAATTTGATGGAAAAGACAGCGTTGTTATCATGAAAGACGCCGCTGCATCACAGGTATGAAATGAGGAGGAAATCAAATATGTCGGTCAATACACTGGTTGAAAAGATTAAGGAAAAGAACAATCCGACAGTAGCAGGGCTGGATGCCCGTCTGGAATATATTCCGGAATATATTACCGAAAAATATGTGGCGCAATATGGCAAAACATTGCAGGCTGCCGCTGCCAGCATGATGGAGTTTAACAAAGGGCTGATCGACGCACTGCACGATATTGTGCCGGCGATCAAGCCGCAGGCCGCTTATTATGAGCTGCTGGGTCCGGAAGGAGCTATTGTCCTGCGCGATACGGTGGCATATGCGCACGAAAAAGGTATGTATGTCATCGCAGATATCAAGCGCAACGACATCGGCGCGACGGCAACGGCATATGCGCAGGCATATCTTGGCCGCAGCGAAGTCTGCGGGGAAAGCCTGCCGGTGTACGATTGCGATTCGTGCACAGTCAATGCATATCTTGGAACAGATGGAATCAATCCGTTCCTGACCGAATGTGCCAACCGCGACAGAGGCATTTATGTCCTGGTGAAGACGTCGAACAAGTCTTCCGGCGAATTTCAGAACAAGCTGATGGGGGATCAGCCACTGTATGTCCGCATGGCGGAAAAGGTTGCGGAATGGGGCGCCGAGCTGATGACCGACTGCGGATATTCCCAGGTAGGCGCTGTAGTGGGCGCAACGTATCCGGAGGAACAGAAGATCATCCGCGCAATTATCCCGCACAGCTATTTCCTCGTGCCGGGCTATGGCGCGCAGGGCGCAACAGCGAAAGACATTGCCAATGCATTTAATCCGGATGGACTGGGCGCGATTGTCAATTCTTCCCGCGGTATCATGTGCGCATGGAAAAAGTGTGATCTGGATTATCAGGAGGCTGCGCGTCAGGAAGCAATCCGTATGCGCGACGATATTGTGAGCGCAATCAGATAAACCGGATTGCGTCAGATTCTGTTTTTGTTTCTTTTATACGAAAAGGAGTGTTTGGAACTTGAAGAAGGCCTATCTCCTGCTGGCTGACGGGACGCTGTTTGAAGGCGTCAGCGTCGGTGCAGAGGGCGCGTCTATCGCGGAAATTGTATTTAATACTGGTATGGCAGGCTATCAGGAAGTATTGACCGACCCGTCATATTATGGGCAGGCAGTTTGCATGACCTACCCGTTGATCGGCAATTACGGTTTGAATGCAGATGATTTTGAATCGCGCAAGTGCTGGGTATCCGGCTTCATTATGCGTGAAGCGTGTGCCTATCCGTCCAATTGGCGTTGCGACCGCTCTCTGGATGCGTATTTGAAAAAGGAAGGCATCGTCGGGTTGGCTGGGATTGATACGCGCCGCCTGACCCGCATCCTGCGCAGCAGTGGCGTCATGAACGGTATTTTGTACTCGGAGGGCTATGAGCCAGATGAAGCGCAGATTGCCGCAATGAAGGCATATGCGGTAACCGATGCGGTCAAAACGGTTACCATTGACGAGCCGATTGTCTATCCGGCGGAGGGCGAATCCAAACACCGGGTTGCGCTGTTGGATTTCGGTGTCAAGCGCAACATCCAGCGTGAGCTGTGCGCACGCGGCTGCGAGGTAACCGTCCTGCCGGCCTATACGGCGCCGGAGGACATTTTACAGGGCGGATATGACGGCATTATGCTTTCCAATGGCCCTGGAGACCCGATGGAAAACACGGAAATCATTGAAAACCTCAAAAAGCTGACGGCTTCCGGTCTGCCGATTTTCGGTATCTGCCTGGGGCACCAGCTGCTGGCGCTGTCGATTGGAGCCAAGACGCAGAAGATGGTATTTGGTCACCGCGGTGTCAATCATCCGGTAAAGGATCTGGCACATGACCGCACCTATATCACCAGCCAGAACCATGGCTATGCGGTGCTGGGCGAGACGGTCGATCCGAAGATTGCGCGTGTCAGCCATATCAACATCAACGACAATACCTGCGAAGGCATTGAGCATCTGCACGCGCCGATTTTTACGGTGCAGTATCACCCGGAGGTAAAGCCGGGGCCGCAGGATACATCGTACCTGTTTGACCAGTTTATTGCACGTATCGAAGAATCGAAGGGAGGCGCTCAGTAATGCCGTTGCGCAAGGATATTCATAAAGTTATGGTACTGGGCTCCGGCCCGATTGTCATTGGTCAGGCGGCAGAGTTCGACTATGCAGGCACACAGGCGTGCCGCGCCCTGCGTGAGGAGGGCCTGGAGGTTGTATTGGTCAATTCCAACCCGGCTACGATTATGACCGACAAGGCGATGGCGGACAAGGTTTATATCGAACCGATGACCATCCCGTGTGTACAGGAAATCATCAAAAAGGAACGTCCGGACTCGATCCTGCCGACGCTGGGCGGACAGACCGGCCTGAACATCGCCATGGATTTGGTGGCAAGCGGCTTCCTCGATAAGTATAACGTCAAGCTGCTGGGCGCAAACCCAACCACCATTGACAAGGCGGAAGACCGCCAGATGTTCAAGGATACGATGGAAAAGATCCATGAACCAATCATTGCGTCCAAGGTTGTGCACACAGTGGAAGGCGCAGTGGAATTTACCAAGGAGATCGGGCTTCCGGTCATCATCCGTCCAGCATATACCTTGGGCGGCACCGGCGGCGGCATCGCCTATACATGGGATCAGCTGCGTGAGATTGCGGCTTCCGGTATCATGTATTCCCGTGTGGACGAAATCCTCGTGGAAAAATGCATTGCTGGCTGGAAGGAAATCGAATACGAAGTCATGCGCGACGGAAAGGGCAATGTCATTACCGTCTGCAACATGGAAAATGTTGACCCAGTTGGTGTGCACACCGGTGACTCCGTCGTCGTTGCGCCGAGCCAGACGCTGTGTGATTATGAATATCAGATGCTCCGTACCTCCGCGCTCAAAATTATCACGGAGCTGGGCATTGAAGGCGGCTGCAATGTGCAGTTTGCGCTCAATCCGGATTCGTTTGAATACGCTGTTATCGAGGTAAACCCGCGTGTATCGCGTTCTTCCGCGCTCGCTTCCAAGGCGACCGGCTATCCGATTGCAAAGATTGCCGCAAAGATTGCGGTCGGCTACGGTCTGGACGAGCTGACAAATGCTGTTACCGGCAAGACAGCGGCTTGCTTTGAGCCGACGCTCGATTACTGCGTCGTCAAATTCCCGCGCTGGCCGTTTGATAAGTTTGTCTATGCGGACAAGAGCCTGGGCACGCAGATGAAGGCGACCGGCGAGGTTATGTCCATCTCCAATAGCTTTGAAGCCGCTATGATGAAGGCGGTTCGTTCGATCGAAATGAAGATTGACAGCCTGTCGATGCCATTGATTGCAAAGCTGAGCGATGCGGAGATCATCCAAAAGGTCAAGACGTGTGATTACGAGCGGCTGTTCTCCATCTGCGAGGCGTTCCGCCGCGGCATCATGACCATTGACGAGGTGCATGAAATCACACGCATCGATACCTGGTTCCTGCACGGCTTTATGCGCATTATCGACATGGAGCATGCGCTGGAAGAAGCGGAGGAATTGACACCGGAGCTGTATCTCGCCGCAAAGAAGTTCGGTTTCACCGATAAGGTCATCGAACGCCTTTCCGGGAAATCGGTAAAGGGGCTGACTCGGATGCCGGTTTACAAAACGGTAGACACCTGCGCCGCTGAATTTGAAGCAGAGACGCCGTATTATTACTCCACCTATGACGACGAAACCGAAGTTAAGCCGTCCACCGGCAAGAAAAAGGTGATGGTGCTCGGTTCCGGACCGATCCGCATTGGACAGGGCATTGAATTTGACTATTGCTCGGTACATTCCGTATGGGCGCTGCAAAAACTGGGCTGTGAGACCATCATCGTCAACAACAACCCGGAAACCGTATCCACCGACTTTGACACAGCGGACCGCCTGTATTTCGAGCCGCTTACGCCGGAGGATATCACCGGCATTGTGCATGCGGAGCAGCCGGACGCGGCAATCGTCCAGTTCGGCGGACAGACCGCCATCAATCTGGCGGAACATCTGGAAAAACTGGGCGTACCGATTTTGGGTACCCCGGCATGGAGCATCGATGCGGCGGAAGACCGTGAAAAGTTCGATGTCATCCTGAACAAGACCGGTATCCCGCGCGCCAAGGGCGATACGGTATTTACCGAAGAAGAGGCTGTAGAAGTCGCGGATCGTTTGGGCTATCCGGTACTTGTTCGCCCATCGTATGTCCTGGGCGGACAGGGTATGGAAATTGCCTATAAGGAAGAGGACATCCGTGAATATATGCAGGTTATCACCCGCACCAAGATCGAAAACCCGGTATTGGTCGATAAATACCTCATGGGACGTGAAATTGAGGTTGACGCCATCTGTGACGGCGAGGATATCCTGATTCCGGGCATTATGGAGCACCTGGAGCGCGCCGGCATCCATTCCGGCGACTCGATTTCGGTCTATCCGTCCATTACCATCGAGGAAAAACACAAGCAGACGATTTTGGATTACACCAAAAAGCTGGCGAAGGAGCTGGCGGTATTGGGATTGGTCAACATCCAGTTTGTTCTGTATAACGATGAGGTTTATGTCATCGAAGTCAACCCGCGTTCCTCGCGTACCATCCCGTATATCTCTAAAATCACCGGCGTGCCGATGGTCGATCTGGCAACCCGCTGTATGTTCGGCGAAAAGCTGAAGGACATGGGCTGGGGCACCGGCCTGTATCCGGAGTGCAAGCACTATGCGGTCAAGGTTCCGGTATTCTCCTTCCAGAAGCTGCGTGATCTGGATACCCAGCTGGGACCGGAAATGAAGTCTACCGGCGAAGTTCTGGGCGTATCCACCTCGTTCCGGGAGGCGTTGCTCAAGGGCATGATGGGCGCCGGTTATGAAATGAAGAAGACCGGTAAGGTTGCGTTTGCGGTCAGCGATGCCGACAAACAGGAAATCATCCATATTGCGGAGCGTTTTGCCGATCTTGGATTTGAGCTGTATGCCACCACCGGCACGGCGAATGTTCTGAACCGTCATATGATTGCAACCAACTCGGTCAACCATATCGACGAACCCTCCCCGAACATTGCCGATCTGGTAAAATCGGGCGAAATTGATTATGCCATCACGACCTCGATCAAGAGCCGTCACCCAGAGCTGAGCGAGGTGCGGATGCGCCGCCTGGCGGTAGAGCACGCGATCCCGTGCTTGACAGCCATTGACACGGCAAACGCGCTGCTGCGTTGCCTGGAGGGCAATACCAACATCCAGTCCTGCGAATTGGTTGATATCAATACGGTTCACATCCGATGAACAAAAGAAAATGACGTTCACCGACGGAATTCCATCGGGAACGTCATTTTTTTATTCGGATATGATGCGTTCAAACGCAATATTTCCGCGCGCATATTCGTAATCATCCAGCTTGATTTCGTGAAAACCGTGTGTTTCATACATGTGCATTGCTGCTTTTAGGCTGCTGTTGGACAGCATAAACAATCGTTTTGCCCCATGGTCAATGGCATACTGGATTGCGGCCTCGAACACGGCATTTCCCGCGCCGCGCCTGTTGTATGTTTTGTTTGAGCCCATCTTGCACAGTTCCCATGTCACGCCGTCCATTGGCTTTGCCATACAGGTTGCCATGGCATCCTGCGTATCTTCGTCGATGGCAAAATAAATCATTGCGCCGTTTTGTAAGCTCTGTTCGATGGTTTCAAAGGTTTCCAAATCTTCTTTTTCGAGAACGCCGAAATGTTCCATAATCCATGCGGTATTGAAGTCGATAAAATCCTGTTTATACCGCGGATCGTATTCGATAACATGCATTATACATAGTCCTCCCTTGCAGGTGTGAAAACATCAACCACTTCTCCGGCTTCCAGCACGCGAAAGGAATGCGGGGTACCGCCGGGAATTGCATAGCTGTCGCCTGCGGCCAGTTCATATGTTTCGGATTGCATTGTCAGACGGTATTTGCCGGAAATCACATATCCGCTTTGCTCGTGCGGATGAGTGTGTTCCGCAGCATAATTGCCCACAACGTAATTCATTTTTGTCACCATGGACGTTTGGCCAACCGCCAATGAGTCGAGGGAGACGCCTTGAAACGTGCGTTTCTTTGCGTCCGCTTTTTTTACGACAAATCTCTCCGGTACCATGGATGATAACCTCCTTGCATTTGTTCTGTATTCATTATATACTGGAAAATGACATTAGTAAAACGAATGTTTCTAATATAAATATTAGAAAAAGAGATGAATTGAGATGAAACGGTATCTTGCATTGCAAAAAATTGTAGAGCTTGGTAGCTTCTCAGCGGCGGCGCAGGCGTTGGGATATACGCAATCTGCGGTAAGCCAGATGGTAGCGTCGCTGGAGGACGAATGGTCTATGAAGCTGCTTCGCCGCTCGCGTACAGGCGCGCAGCTGACCATAGAAGGCGCGGAACTATATCCGTACATAGAACGCATGATATTTCAGTATTGCGCCATGCAGGAAAAGGCAAAGGACATACAGGGGCTGGAAACCGGCATCATTCGCATGGGGACGCTGGCAAGTATCTCAGCGCATTGGATGCCCAGCTTGCTGAAGGAATTTCAGCAGCAGTATCCGCAGGTTGCATTTGTCATACATCAGGGGGACTATACTTCGATTCAGGAATGGATCAAAACCGGCGCCATTGATTTTGGCTTTGTCAGTCCCAAGGCAGTCAGCGGCATACAAACGCTTCCATTAAAAAAGGGGCCTATGCTGGCCGTGTTGCCCGAAGGGCATCCGCTGGCAGAAAAAGAGATAATACCGTTGCAGGATTTGACGGAGGAACCGTTTATCCTGTTAGAAGAAGGGCATTATTATGAACCGCTGGAAGCATTCCGTGCAATTGGCGCAGAACCGGATGTCCGCTATACCATTCACGACGATTATGCCATCATGACTATGGTAGAGGCAGGGCTGGGAGTCAGCATTTTGGCGGAGCTGGTGCTACACCGCACCAATTACCGGCTTGCTCTGCGACAAACAGACCCGCCGATTTTCCGTACTGTGGCAATTGGCTATAAAGATAAGGAAAGCTTGCCGATGGCGAGCAAACGGTTTATCGCGTATTTGCAGTCGCGCATCGATGCATTGCCATAGCATGGATAAACGATGAACAATAAATATTTATCGTTTATCGATAAAATTTGATTGACATAGCCAGGAGTATACGCTATAATAAGGTCATCAGGAAAAGGGGGCGTATGGTATGGATCGTGTGAACAATTCAAAGAATATTGTAAAAGCGAGATGCGAAACGATTGGCACGTTTTTGCGTGTGGTGTTTTGGATCTACACGGCGGCCCTTGTCGGCGCAATCGTCTATGGCATTTGGATGCTGACACGGGATGCGTCTTGCTTTACCGTCAATTTGATTGACACAAGCGATGGATTGATGGGCTTTGCCTTTTTCGAGGACGGCTTTACAATAGAGTTTGCAAGAAATTCGCTTCATGCAGCGGCAGTACAATTCCCAAAGCTTACCTATATCATTGGCTATTGGGTTGAAATTTTCGTTTGCATCCTCTCTTATGGCATTTTGTGGAATGTGAAACATATTTTTCGGGACATTGACCGAGAGGATACGCCGTTTACACAGCAGAATGCAAAGGCAATCCATCGGGCTGGGTGGCTTTACATTGCGATCACCCTTGTGAAAAGCTGGTTGCTACCGTTTTTGTGCGGCATTGCAGGAATTGGGACATTTTCTATGACGGTCTATGTGAACAGCCTGATCCTTGGCGCGGTTATCATTTGCTTATCGCATGTTTTTGCTTATGGGACCGTGTTGCAGAAGGAATCGGATGAGACCATATAAAGAAAGGGCGGCCAAATGGCAATTATATTACGGCTTGACCGGGTGATGGCCGACCGAAAGATTTCGCTGGGCGAGCTGGCGGAACAGGTGGGTATCACCAATGTGAATTTATCCAAAATCAAAACAGGGAAGGTAAGCGCCATCCGGTTTTCCACACTGGATGCAATTTGCCGGGCGTTGGACTGCCAGCCGGGGGATATCTTAGAGTATCAACCGGATGAAAAAGCGGAAACAACAAAAGGTTCGCAGGCGGATGCACAATAATTGAAAAAACGGCGTTCTTTGTACCAAAAAAACGGTACCGAGAACGCCGTCTGTTTTGCTATTTGATTTTTTTCAATAGACGGTGATAGACCGGATCCTCTTTTCCCGGCTGTGTGACAGGCTCCAGCATACCGCTTGCGATCATCTGCTCGATGCGCTGGGCAATCCACATATCGCTGATGCCAAGGCTGTATCTGCCAAAAACACGTCCGATGACTTCGGCCTCTTGGAAGGTATCGCCTTGCTGTGCGATTTCCTGCACGATAAAGCTGTCATACAGGGTTTCCGATACGCTCAGGAGCTGACCGTTTATGACGGCGCGCAGGGGCGCGTTTTCTCGCTGTAGCGCGTGCCATTTTTGCGCACACGCTTTGCAAAAGGCAGGGGAAGCGGGCTGCTCCAATGGCAAATATGAAATCCAGTCCTCCGGCGCGATTTCACTCCAGCTCGTATGGCGGACGACGGTATTCCCGCGCTGCTCCGTTGGCGGGAGCGGGATCAGAACAACGTCGCCATAGGGTTGTCTCAGCGATTCCAGCTGTGCCATGAACCAGCACAGCCCGCAGGCTTCGTCCGGCTGATTGCTGTACCAAATACGGATGGGTTCCCCGTCAATCGATCGGGAGAGGACTTCTTGTAAAGCTTCCTGTGCTTCCTGTAAGAGGCTTGCCGCTTGTGTATCATTGGAGAAGGTTGACAGAATCTGGTCCAGCGTCGCTTGCCGTTTGCGGAAGAAACCTTCTGTGGAAATGTCGCCAACGCTCAGACAGAGCGCAAATCCATAGACGTCCGCAGGGTTGCCGCCCATTGGCACAGCCTTTTCCCATACAGCACGCTCGTTTTTTTCGAGTTCCTGCTGGGCCTGCTGGAGCTCTTCTTCTGTTGGCGCACTGCCGTCGGAATGCAGAACGGTTATCGCGCTGGCAATACAGTCGCCGGGATAGGCTCCTGTTCCAATATGCTGCGCATATTTCAGGCTGCCGCATGCATTGTCGCTGAATACAATTTCAAGCATAAGAATTCTCCTTCCTCAGCTGTTGGCAGATTCTTCGATTCCCCAGCCGCGCAGAGGATAGCGCTGGATCGCGCCAAAGATACGCTGCCGCACGCCATGGTTCTGATGCTCCAGGGAACGGATCAGATCCTTGATTTCCTCGCGTTTGGTATTGCCGTCGGCCGGGCATGGATTGTGTACGACAGGCAGCTCCAAACGGCGCACCACCGATTTGATGTAGGCTTCTGGCGCATAGATCATCGGGCGGATAACCGTGATATCACGACGGTTTAGATAGGTCACGGGAAGGAAGCAGTTAAACCGTCCTTCATAGAGCAGGGACATCATGACGGTTTCAATGACATCGTCGTAGTGATGTCCGAGCGCAACCTTATTGCAGCCCAGCTCTTTTGCTGTATCGTTGAGCGCGCCGCGGCGCATTTTGGCGCACAACGAACAGGGATTTTCCTCGTGGCGGATATCGAAGACAATGGTTTTGATATCGGTCTGGCGGGTGATATAGTCCACGCCCAGCGTTTCGCACAGCGTAGCGATCGGCGTGAAATCCATTTCATCATAGCCCATTTCCAGCGTAATGGCCTTTAGTGTAAATTGTTTCGGATAAAAGCGGCGCAGATTTGCCAGAGCAGACAGTAAAACGAGAGAATCCTTGCCGCCGGACACGCCGACAGCGATGACATCTCCCTCTTCAATCATATGGTATTGATCCACCGCGCGGCGGACATAAGATAGCATTTTTTGCATGATTTTCCCTCCTGACGGAACGTTTTTCCGTCAATATCCCGTTTATTATACAAAATGAAGCGCGCGTTGTACAGCGCAAAAAAAGAAATTGGGATTGGAGTATTTGGGAGAAAACAAGAGAAAATCAAAGGAAATAAAAGATCTATCCGTGTAAAATTAAAATCTTCAAAAAATGTGTTGACTTTAAAATGTGGATATGGTATAACAGTAAAGCACCCGAGAAGTACAAAAAAGATGCCAATTCGGGAAAAAGTTAACTTCGTGAATGAAAAATTCAGATAAAAATTATAATCGGAGGTAAGATCATGTCCACTTTCATGGCTAAGGCTGAAAATATCGACCGCAAGTGGTATATCGTTGACGCAGCGGATAAGCCGCTGGGCCGTACCGCAGCCACTGTAGCAGCTCTCCTTCGCGGCAAGCATAAGGTAGAGTTTACCCCTCATGTAGACACAGGTGACTATGTTATTGTTATCAATGCATCCAAGGCAGTTCTGACCGGTAATAAGCTGACCCAGAAGTATTACCGCAGACATTCCGGCTGGATCGGCGGCCTGAAGGAAACCCAGTACAAGACTCTTATGGCTGAGCGTCCGGAGCTGGCAATGGAGCTGGCTGTCAAGGGTATGCTCCCGAAGAATTCGATTGGCCGCAAGGCTGCAACTCGTCTGAAGGTTTATGCAGGCAGCGAGCACAAGAACGAAGCACAGCAGCCGACCGTTTGGGCTGGCAAGTAATTCTTACAAGGAGGAAATTAAGTCATGTATACCCCTAAGAAAGCATATTTCTACGGCACCGGCAGAAGAAAGTCCTCTGTTGCAAGAGTTCGCCTGATCCCGGGCGGTACCGGTGAAATCACCATTAACAACCGTACGCTGGACAACTACTTTGGCCTGGAAACCCTGAAGCTGATCGTTCGTCAGCCGCTGGAAGCTACCCAGACCACCGAGAAGTTTGACATTGTTTGCACTGTAACTGGCGGCGGCTTTACCGGCCAGGCTGGCGCAATCCGCCATGGCATTTCCCGCGCGCTGCTTCAGGCAAATGCAGAAGAATATCGTCCGGTTCTGAAGGCAGCAGGCTTCCTGACCCGTGACCCGAGAATGAAGGAAAGAAAGAAGTACGGCCTCAAGGCTGCACGTCGCGCTCCGCAGTTCTCCAAGAGATAAATTCCACCGCTTTTCAGCCCGTCTTTGGACGCTGTTTCGTTGGATTTATCAAACCTTTTGGAGTTCTGCGTGTTCCTGGATTGTGCTGTGTTTGACTGCGTAAGGAGCGAACAAGGAGCAAGCAAGGAACAAATATCGCAAGCGAAAACCGAAACCTGATGAGCAGGAGATGTATCCGCAAGGAGAACATCTCCTGCTTTTTCATTATCAGCTGTTTTCATGGTGTACTCTCTTAAATCTGGTTAATTGCCTCCACTAGGGTTTCAATATCCAGGTGGGTGTAAACACGTTCGGTGAGCGTCATGGCACCGGAGTGTCCAACAATCTTCTTAATCTGAAGTGCTATAATAAAGTTGTAACAGGAGTGGCTAATAAGATATAATTAAAATC
>JAUNIY010000006.1 GCA_030523305.1 Eubacteriales bacterium | reverse complement strand
CGACCTTTTGGTTCGTAGCCAAACACTCTATCCAGCTGAGCTACTGGCGCATGTCGCAATATTGCTTACGCATTTCCTGACTGCTTGACTAGTATACCAAGAAAATCCCCTTCTGTCAACAAAAATTTTCGGTTTTTTTCAGGAACATTTGGATAGTCCCCTCTATTTACCCTATGTAGTGTATGAAAAGGTGCATTACCCGCGCAGCAGGGCCTCATATCGCGCCTCGTCGCCGACCTGGCCAACGGCGCAAATAGAAGCCTGAGCAAAATCAAACGTCCGCTTCGCCAGCTGCGCAATGTCATCGGCTGTCACCTGGTCATACAACGACATGACCTCATCCAGCTCCAGCGTCTTGCCAAAGAACAGCTCACTGCGGCCAAGCTGGTTCATTCTGCCCGATGTGCTTTCCATACCCAGCAGCATATTGGTCTTAGCCTGTTCGCGGCAACGGCTCAGCTCCGCGCGGTCTGGCCCATCCGCCGCTAGCCGCAGGCATTCCTCGCGGATCAGCTGGATGGCCTTCTCTTCGGTCTCTTTCCCCAGCGCAGTATAAATGCCAAATACGCCGGTATCCTCATGCGAGGTACTAAATGAATAAATCGAATAGCACAGGCCATTTTTTTCACGGATGGTCTGGAACAAACGGGATGCCATACCGCCGCCGAGGATCGCCCCCATCAGCGCATTGACATAGCGTTCCTCCGCCCGGATCGGGATACCCGGAAAGGCGAGGCATATATGATTCTGCTCAATCTCCTTTGGCCGGACGACAATGCAGGGCTGATATGTCGCCTGCTCAATCGTATTCTGTCCTTCTCCCTCCATTGCAGAAAACAAGTCGCAAATAAATTGAATATCATCCGCGGTATACGAGCCTGCAATCGCCACGACGGTATCCTTCGGCCGATAATATTCCGCAATATATTGCCGCAGCGTTTCGCCCGTCATATTGCACAGCGTTTCCTCTTTCCCCAAAATCGAACGCCCCAGGGAAGAGCTTTCATAGCAGGTTTCAAATACTTTTTCGGTTGCGACGTCCTCTAGCGAATCCTCATACATATCGATTTCTTCCAGCACGACGCCCCGTTCCAGCTCTAAATCCCGTTCTGCAAACTTGGAATGCAAAAACATATCCGCCAAAATTTCAACGCCTGTCTGGGCGTGTTTATCCAAGGTTTTTAAGTAAAAGCAGGTGCATTCCTTGGTTGTAAACGCGTTTACCTGCCCGCCGATGGCGTCCATTGCAATGGCAATGTGCTGGGCGGAACGTTTTTCCGTCCCCTTGAATACCATATGTTCAATAAAATGGGAGATGCCGCAGAGCTCCTCCGGCTCATGCCGCGAACCATTCATTACCCAAATGCCAATGGCCGTGGAACGCACGCCAGAAATCGGTTCCATGACGATGCGCACGCCGTTTGGCAAAACAATTCGCTCATACATCAAAATCTCTCCTATACGGCCTTCTGCCGTTCTCTTCATGATAATGTAACAAGTATATCACATTCTGTCCACAAGTCACACTGTTTTGCAAGGTTTTTTATGAGAACATCATCGGACAGCATGGGCGTCCTTTGATCCAACACATCCTCATACAAAAGAGGGCAGGGAAACACTTCCCCGCCCTTGTTTGATACACTATTCTTTCCCCTATTCGCGAAACAATCCTTCATGCTGGTTCAGCAGGTGAACGCCCAGCTTGAGCACCCGCATAAACTCCTGCGCATCCTGATCGCCCAGCTGCGCAAACAAAGATTTGTATTCGCATAATGTTTTCTCATATACCTTACAGGCATATTGCTTTCCCTCTTCTGTCAGACTGATTTGAACCTTTCTGCGATCCTTTGCATCTGATATCCGCATAATATATCCCTTGCGTTCGAGCTGCTTGAGAAGATTGGCCACACGCCCGGAGGTCAGTCCAAGGCACACTGCAAAATCTCCCGCACAGGCAGGCGCATTGCGAAAATACAACAGCAGCAATACCTGTTCTTCTCCACGCGAAGAAATCAAATCTGCAAATTTACATAGGGGCTTGGAGTAAACGAGCTGCATATTTACAAGCTCTCTGGCAGCTTTATCATAGTCCAATTCTCTACACCCCTGCTATTTACTTTACAGATTTTTTATAATTCTCATACTGATGCTTTTTGTGCTCCTGGCTTGCCCAGATTTGATCTGCCTGCTCCTTCCAGCAGCTTGCATATTCCTTGCACTTGCCGCACAGATGCTCTACCGGCTCCGGGGATTCCAAATCGGTGCTGTGCGCGCCGGTCTCATGTACCATCTTTTCCAGCAGCTCCGGATTTTCTAGCATCGGGCACGGACGCAGATGGTTCTGGTTAAACGGCTGGCCATTGTGATATGCCATGAACAGCGGGCTTTGGAGAATCTCCAAAACCGAATGGTCGTGGATATTCGCATTGGAATAATGGATAAAGACGCATGGCTCTGCATCGCCTGCGGAGTTGATATGGAAATAGTTGCGTCCGCCTGCAATGCAGCCGCCGACAAATTCGCCGTCGTTCTGGAAATCCATTGGATAAAATTCAATATCACACTGGCTGGACCGGACATAGCGGATGCGCTCAATCATGTATTGACGCTGCTCCACCGTCGGCATTAGCTCCGGCACTGCATTGTTGCCAACCGGCATATAATGGAAATAGAAGCCGAAGCGCGCGCCCTTGTCGGCAATCATCCGCAGGAATTCATCGCTGGTAACTGCCTCAACATTGTTTTTGGTGTAGCAAATCGACGTGCCGAACAGGATACCATATTTCTTGAGCAAATCCATTGCGTTCATAACCGCTGCATAGTGGCCGTCGCCGCGTCTTGCATCGTTGGTTTCCGGCGTACCTTCAATCGACAGCTGGAAGGTCAGATTGCCCAGCCGGACAACTTCCTTACAAAACGCCTCATCGATCAGCGTGGAATTGGTGTACAGCGAAAATTCTACGTCGTTGTGCTTTTCCGCCAGCTTCAGGATATCCGCCTTGCGTACCAGCGGCTCGCCGCCGGTCAGCATGTACAGATAAACACCCAGTTCCTTGCCCTGCGTTACGATTTTATCCATATCTTCAAAGGACAAGTTATGCTTGTGCCCATAGGTACCAGACCAGCATCCTTCACAATGCATATTGCATGCGGACGTCGGGTCAAACAGGATCAGCCACGGGATGTTGCAATCGTATTTGGTCCGGTTCTTGCGGATCTCCTTGGTGCCGCGGAAAAACGCCTCAAAGCCGAGATTCAGCGCCGCCATCTTGGCAACATGCGGGTCGGTCTCGTCCAGCACGCGGTTGATGAACCGAATCCATTTGTTGTTTGGATCCCGAATCGCCTCACGGGCTTTATCATAACTCTCCTTGGCCATGCCATCGCCCCAGAATTTTTCTGCAAAATCTACGATTTCCAAGAATCCTTTTTCCCTATCCTTATCTACATGGGATAGGACTTTATCAATCAATACGCTCGCAGCTTTTCTTTGAGCCTTATGCGAAAGCTCTGCTAAAGTAGCCATTGTTCTATGCCTCCAATTTGATTATCTTTTACTGAAAGTTAATATACGCCGATTCTCTGCCGCTGTCAAGCCTTTTTCGACAAAACACGCAATTTTGTGTGAACATCTTGCATTTTTTCGACAAGAATTGTATACTAAATCTACAAATATTGCATTTTGAGAGGGGTTTTTATCATGCGTTTGCTGCGCTTGCTGATGTGGGACGCCTTGTATTGCATCGCGGTGTCCGTCGGCTATGCCGCCTCTGCGGCCGTCTCCTCCGGCCCTGTCCGATATGCGGTCACCTTGTTGACCTGCGTCTTGTGCGGTGCATTTCTGAGCCATCTGCCCAGACGCGATCCTTTGACAGTCCTGCTTGTCACAGTCCCCAGCCTGTACCTTGCATTGGCGCCTGTGCTTGCTTTTCTGCTGGCCGTCTTGCCATTTTCGCTCCCGTTCCGCCTCGTACCGTCCGTCCTCTTGGCTTCCAAAACCGCGCCGCTGCGGTATGCGGGTGCGCTTGCAGCCGGTTACACCATTTTCTGCGGCAGACGATAGCTGGGTATCACTCTAGCATATGCTGCTTTCACAGGATTTTTTCCACAATATATTCCAATGACAGCACCGTTCAAACCACATCATCTTTGCCTCCCATAAAGCAGGGAGGCTTTTCTTATGGCAATGCTATGTATTCTCTAGCAAGCTGATATCCCAAGAAAAACGCGTGATACAAGACGCCGTGCAGGCGGTTTTCCAACGCATTGCGCATGGTTTGCAGCGCTTCCTGCTGTTCCAATGCCTGTTCCATCCGCAAAAAAGACCGCAGGATATCACATCTGCGGCTGTAATATTCTGTATGCGTCTGCATATACGGCTCTGTCAGAAGCTGCGTCTCGGTAAACGCGTGGAACAACGTATGTGCGTCTACAGCCTGTATGTTGATGCCTACGGTAAATCCTTCACAGAAACCAAAACGGAGCGCATAAGCCATATTTTTTCGAAACAGCCGTTCGATTTTGTCGAAATCGGCACGCTGGCGAGGTGTCAGCATATGCAAAAGCCGGCGTCTGCTGTCCGCATACGCCGGTTCAAGACGCTCACAGCTACGCTGCTTTGTTTCACAGAGGCCAAGCACTGCCTGCAACAGGTTTTCGTCAAATAACGCATGTAAAAGTAAGTTGTGTTCTGATTCTGTGTGCATGTATGGTTTCCTCCTGTAATCCTTTATGCTACAATATTGTAGCATATTAAAACCATCCATGCAACAATATTGTAGTATTATACCATGAGGTGATGGTATGATATTACAAAGATTAGAGGATTTGCGTCATGATGCAGACAAAACCCAGGCCGAAATTGCAGAAATTTTAAATTGTAAACGCGAAGTATATCGGCGTTATGAAAAAGGAATCTTTGAACTTCCGGTTTGGGCGCTTGTTCAGTTGTCCAAATATTACGGCGTTAGCGCAGATTATATTTTAGGATTAACGGATAAAAAAGAACCATATCCAAGAAATGATATGATTTAAAATCAAAAATGAAATATCCACAACATTTTTCCCTCATCAGTCTGGCCTGATGGCCAGCCAGCTTCCCCCAAAGGGGGAAGCCTAGGGAAAATCCCCGCTTTTGTTAGCGGAAACCCACCAGCCTTCCCCATTGGGTCGCGTGCTGCTGCATGCAGCCGAGCGCAGCGAGAACGAGGCCCCGGCCTAACGTAAATTTGTTGCTTTTAGCCTTCCCCCTTGGGGGAAGGTGGCATTTGCGAAGCAAATGACGGATGAGGGAAACACATACAATCTTCTCAGATATCATGCTGCAAAAGCCGAACAAAGGCTGTACCCATCTTCGAGTACAGCCTTTGTTTTATGCGGTTTTATAGAAATTACAGAACCTTTTCCTCTTCCTTGACGTCCTTGCGGGACAGGTTGATGCGGCCCTTATCGTCGATCTCGATGACCTTAACCCAAACCATATCGCCTACGTTTACGACATCCTCAACCTTCTCGACGCGGCGCTTCTCCAGCTTGGAGATGTGAACCAGGCCATCCTTGCCCGGCGCAATCTGTACGAACGCGCCAAAGCCCATCAGGCGAACAACTTTGCCATAGAAGACGTCGCCCACCTGCGGATCGCGCACGATGGTTTCAATCATCTTCTTTGCCTTCTCGCCGTCCGCACCGTTGACGGAAGAAATGCTGACGGTACCGTCTTCTGCGATATCAACCTTTGCGCCGGATTCTGCGGTGATCTTCTGGATCACAGAGCCGCCCTTGCCAATGACATCGCGGATCTTATCCGGGTCAATGTGGATGGCAATGGTCTTCGGCGCCCACGGAGACAGGTTTGCACGCGGTTCCGGGATCGCCTTGAGCATCACCTCATCCAGGATCTTATACCGTGCGTCGCGGCACTTGCGGAATGCTTCCTTGATGATGGACGGGGTCAGGCCGTCAACCTTGATATCCACCTGAATACCGGTGATACCCTTCTTGGTACCTGCTACCTTGAAGTCCATGTCGCCATAGAAGTCCTCTACGCCCTGGATATCGGTGAACGTGGTTTCCTGGCCGTCATCGGTAATCAGGCCGCAGGAAATGCCAGCTACCGGCGCCTTGATCGGCACGCCTGCATCCATCAATGCCAGCGTGGAGCCGCAAACAGAACCCTGGGAGGTCGAACCATTGGAGGACAGCACTTCGGATACTACGCGGATGGCATACGGGAACTCCTCAACCGACGGCAGTACCGGAACCAACGAACGCTCTGCCAACGCGCCATGGCCGATTTCACGACGGCCTGGGCCACGGGATGGGCGGGTCTCGCCAACGGAGAACGACGGGAAGTTATAGTGATGGATATATCTCTTTTCCTTCTGCTCAAAAATGGTATCCAGCTGCTGTGCATCCGACAGCGTGCCCAGCGTACAAACAGACAGCACCTGAGTCTGTCCGCGGGTAAACAGTCCAGTACCATGCGCACGCGGCAAAACGCCTACCTCGGATGCCAGCGGACGGACTTCTTCCATGCCGCGGCCATCGACACGCTTGCCCTGGGTCAGCCAGTGGCGGACAACCTTCTTGCACAGCTTGTCGACGATCTCAGATACCTCGCCAGCGCGCTCGGTTGCGACTTCTTCACCCAGCATTGCGTCGATTTCTTCGCGCACAACCTGCATACGCGCATCGCGTACCGTCTTATCATCGGTATCGAAGGCAACCTCGACCTTTTCACGTGCAAACGCTTCGATCTGGTCGAACAGTTCATGGTCTACATCATGATGTTCATATTCAAACTTTGGCTTGCCAATTTCTGCTTTGATGGAATCAATAAATGCACACATTTTCTTGATTTCCTCATGTGCAAACAGCAGGCCCTCCAGCATCTGATCCTCCGGAACTTCCTTTGCGCCTGCCTCGATCATAACGATCTTCTCAGCTGTGCCGCAAACGGTGACATCCATCAGGCTCTGCTCCCGCTGTGCCATGGTCGGGTTCAGGACAAATTCGCCGTCAATCAGACCGACGTCTACGCCTGCAACTGTGTAGTTAAACGGGATATCCGAAATCGCAACTGCAATGGATGCGCCGTTGAGCGCAGTCACCTGCGGGGAGTTGTCATAATCGTTGCCCATAACGGTGCAAACAATGGATACATCGTTGCGCAGATCTTTCGGGAACAGCGGGCGCATTGGGCGGTCAATCTGGCGGGAAGCAATGGTTGCCTGCTCGCTTGCCTTGCCCTCGCGGCGCATAAAGGAACCCGGGATACGGCCGACAGCATACAGCTTTTCTTCAAAATCAACCGAAAGCGGGAAGAAATCAATGCCGTCACGCGGCTTCGGGGAAGCGGTTGCAGTAACCAGGACAACGGTATCGCCATAACGAACCAAAGCTGCACCGTTGGCCAGCTGCGCAACCTTGCCAGTCTCTACCGTCAGCTTACGTCCAGCAAACGTCGTTTCAAATACACGTTCTTCTTCAAATGACTTGTGCGTAATTGTCGTCATAATCAAACTGTCTCCTTTTCTATCATTTTTTGTGGATTGGGAAAGTCCGACAGTCCTTCAAGCACTTGAAGCGCCGGCCTATGCAGTATAAGCCTGTCCTTCAACTGCTCAAGGAATTGCCGCCTTTCTCATGTCAGGGAAAAGAGGAGGTCTGTGTATAGGCCTCCTCTTTTATGCATTTCTGTTACTTTCTCAGGCCGAGCTTCTTAACGATGGCTCTGTAGCGCTCGATATCCTTCTTCTTCAGGTAAGCGAGCATGTTGCGGCGCTGGCCAACCATCTTCAGCAGGCCACGGCGGGAATGGTTATCATGCTTGTGCTCCTTCAGATGCTCGGTGAGCTGCTTGATGCGCTCGGTCAGGATAGCGATCTGGACTTCCGGGGAACCGGTATCCGTCTCATGGGTACGATGTGCAGCAATCACTTCTGCCTTCTGTTCTTTGCGGATCATAAATAGACACCTCATCAATAAAAATTTCATTTTGTCAGCTTCCAAACACCGGGCAGCGGCGCAAGGTGATGGACACGGTCTGACATGTCCGGTATCCAGACTGCTAAGTGCCGGAATATGCTAACTATTGCATGATATCACACCGAAAGATTTTTGTAAAGTACAATGTTACATTTATTTTTTCAGAATTTTTCCGTGACAATGCCGTTCCCTTTGATTTGATGTACAACAAGAGCAACTGCCGCACAATCTATAGAAAAATGCCTATCTTTTTCCAATCATTTTATCGATTTATCATAAAATACTTGGTCATTCACTCAAATCCAGGAGGAGATATCCTCACATCGAGGTGCTTTTTTTACGAATACCGCAATTTTTCGGCAAATTTTTTTGTATTTCCGCGCAAGTAAAACACTCTCTTCCTGCATTTTACCCCATTGAAAAAGAATTTAACCAGCTGTTTTGCAATTTGTTTTTCAAAAAAATTCTTATATATCAATATTGCACAATCGATCGATGTATTTTTTGTTTATATTTTATGATTTTTGCTTCTTTTCAGTTTTTTCATCCCATGCTATAATGCAAAACATCAACGGAAGACATGGAAATGATTCAACTTACCTCGAATCTTTCCTCCACATTGTTTTGTGGAATCTTTCCTTTTTCTCTTTTCTGCCGAAAACACATGACAGGGGCTGTGCAGCCGTGCGGCCTGGATGTCGTGTGTTTTTCTTTTATTTCAAGCTGTTACAAAAAAGCTCTGATTGGTTTCGGAGCTTTTTTTAACGTTCAAATGCAATCACACCCGCTTCATACGGATGGTCCATATATATCACGTCTTTTCCCTTGCTACGGTACCGCAGCAGCTTCAGAATAATGGTCAAATCTCCACCGCCGCCCAAAACCATCACGCTGCCAACCACCAGCCAAAATACATTGCCGGAAAAAATCGCGATCATTGCCGGTAAGATCCCCACCAGCAGCGTTGGCATCAGCGCTCCTACGATATATTGGTTCCGCTTGAGCGGTTCGCCGCAGGTGCAGTATGGCGTCAAATACTTTGCAACAAATCCAAATTCAATCGCCTTCCAATGGCTTGGGGCAAAGATCGCCCATGTGATGCCGTGAATCAACTCATGCACAACAACCAAACCCAACAGCGCGAGAAACAGCAGCAGCATCCCACTCCCTACATTCACTTGCAGATGCGTATTCCGGATAAAGAACGCCGCATACAGAACCACCAGAATGGGGACCCCCAAAACAATTGCCATCACATTGGCAAATACCAGGCCTATCGTCAAGTCATGCTTGCGGTAGCCCTGTTGGTATAGATCCGCCTCCAGACGTTCGAGTTGTTCTTTTCGACGTTGTTCCGCCGCGGTTAATTTTCTCTGTTTCTTCGCCTGTTTCCCCATTTCAGCCCTCCTTTTCATCATAAAAAAGCTCCCTCCAACTTTGTGCTTGGAGGGAAGGCATTGTTCTGTATGCTCCCGTGGAATATCCACGGGAGCATACAGCGTTTCCTTTGCAAATTTTTACTTGTATAACAATATCGCCAGCAAACTTTGTCACATCTTCCTCAAACAGAAAAGGAAGTTACTTGACGATTTCCTTTGCAGCAGCTGCGTATGTTGCAATCTTTGCGTCAACCTCTGCTTTATCTGCGCCATTTGCCATGATGTAAACCTTGACCTTCGGCTCTGTGCCAGACGGACGGATGATGAAGCTGGTGCCATCAGTCAAATCGTAATACAGTACGTTCTGGCCCTTCAGCTCAACCTCAGTCTTCTCGCCAGTTGCCAGCTCTGTCTGGATACCGGTCTGTAAATCGCGCACATCCTTGACAGCGGTGCCGCCAACTTCGGTAAGCGGCGTCTCGCGCAGTTCCTTCATCAGCTCTGCCATACGGGTCAGGCCGGATACGCCCGGCATAACAATGGACAGCGTTTCTTCTGCATAGTAGCCATAACGCTTGTACATATCCTGCATTGCATCATACAGCGTCATGCCCTTGGTGCGATAGTACGCAGCCATTTCTGCAATCAGCATGGCTGCAATGACAGCGTCCTTGTCGCGCGCATGATCGCCGCACAGGTAGCCGTAGGATTCCTCGAATGCAAACAGATATTGATGCGAACCGGTGTCCTCAAACTGCTTGATCTTCTCAGCCAGGAACTTGAAGCCGGTAAAGGTGTCAAAGCATGCCACGCCATTGTCATTGGCAACCTTGCGCGCCATCTCGGTCGATACAACCGACTTGAGCACAGCCGGATGCTCCGGCATGGTGTTTGTCAGCTTCTTCGCGGTGATGATGTAATCGATCAGCAGAACGCCCATCTGGTTGCCGCTCAGCGTGACATAATCGCCGTCGCTGCTCTTGAGTACCACACCACAGCGGTCAGAATCCGGGTCCGTACCAATAATCAGGTCAACACCCTGCTGCTTTGCCATCTCAATGGCAATATTAAAGCCTTCCTTGTTTTCCGGGTTCGGGGACTTTACCGTCGGGAAGTTGCCGTCAATAACCATCTGCTCTGGCACACAAATCACATTCTTGTAGCCGATGCGCTTGAGGATCTCCGGAACCAGCTTATAACCTGCGCCATGGAACGGGGTATAGATGATCTTGAACTCATCTGCCACCTGCGCAATGCAATCCGGATTGATACACATTTTTTGAATCTGACGCAGATAGATTTCATCCGATTCCGGCCCGATGATCTTGATCAATCCCTTATCAATGGCTTCCTGGTGATCCATCGTCTTGACCTCGGTGAACATATCCAACGCGCCCATTTCCTTTGCAACAACGTCGGCCTCCTTCGGCGGCAGCTGTGCGCCGTCTTCCCAGTAAACCTTATAGCCGTTGTATTCCTTCGGGTTGTGCGATGCCGTAATCATAACGCCTGCCAATGTACCATATGTACGCACGGTAAACGACAGTACCGGAACCGGACGCAGGGACTCCCATTCAATGACATTGATGCCATTGGCAGCCAAAATGCTTGCAGCCAAATGTGAAAATTCATCGGACTGGATGCGGCTGTCGCAAGCAATGGCTACGCCGCGCTGCATTGCGCGCGGACCATACTGCTTAATCAGGTTTGCCAGGCCCTGCGTTGCCGCGCCAACCGTAAAACGATTCATTTTATACAGGCCAACACCCAGCGTACCGCGCAGGCCCGCCGTGCCAAAGGAGAGCGGTGCAAAGAAACGCTCCTGAATTTCCTTTTCATTGCCTTCCAGCGCCGCCAGCTCAGCATGTTCTGCTTCCGTCAGCGCCGGTGAGTCCATCCATTTCCGATATTCTTCCATGTAGCCCATTTTTTAACACCTCATATTTCCTAATTTTGATTTCATGGAATCAATCCAAGGGAGATACAATAAAATTTCTCTAGGAAAATTATACAGCATTTCCCTCCAAATTTGAAGGTTTATTTATGATTTTTACAAATGATTTTTTATATATTCTATCCAATCAAAGAAAATTGCGCCAAACCCCGCCCGCAGTCCGTTTCACTGGCGGCGCTTCGGCCCACAAAAGCCGTATGGAAAGAAACGCAAAAATCCCCTGACAGCTTTCGCCGCCAGGGGACCATCGGTTCTCCCGTTATTCTTTCTCTTTTTGTTTCGGATACAAAGCCTTTGCACAGCGATCCAAAATACCGGACAGCTCTGCAAGGATCGTGCCATAGTTTGCAACCGGCACACCCGCCTCATGACAGATTGCAACCCGCGCCCGTACCGAACGCTGCGACATCGTCGAGCCAGTATCATGGATGACCAAATCATACTTTTCCAAGTCCTCTGGCAAATCCAGGCCAAATGCATAATCGATTTGCAGCTCTTCGCCAACCAGTTTACGCAGCGCGCGCGGAATCTTGATGCGCCCGATTTCCTTATAAATCTCACTCTGCTCATTATTGACGGCAATCAATACCCGGCTATCCTCGGTCAGTGTACCAACCGCATGCGCGCCTTCAATGAAGCTGTCCAGCACGCCGCTGCGCAGGCCGTACAACAACGAATACGACGTGAGCGGGATGTCCTCCGGCACAATATCGCGCACCTTGCCAAACGAACGCGCATAGGCGACCACAAGATCAATGCGCGGTACCTCGTGCATGGTTGCCTCCAAATCGTCCTCATGGATGATGACGCAGCGCGCGCCGCGGTTCATCAGTTCCATAACGATCGGATATTCATGGATCATGCCGGCATCCGGCGCCAGCATCAGGACATAGTCGCCAGCCTGGATCAAATTCTCCGGCACGAGCGGCGCCTCCTGCATCTTCAGGCAGCGCACCATCTGGGACAGGCGCGCGCGCAGCAACGCAATGGAGCCGGGTGTATACGTCGAAATGAAGATCGCATCGGGAAATTCAGTTTTCAGCTTTACGATATCGCCGACATAGGTTTCATCGCACCGGTTGAACACCAACAAATACGGAACCATGTTCTGCTTCATCCAGTCCAGCGCATGGCGATATGCCTCACGATCCTTGTGACCAAATTCCTGGATGTTGACAACATAAATGGCAATATCCGCGCGGCGGATGATATTCCGCGTGCGCTGCGCCTGTTCGCTTCCCAATTCATTGACGTCGTCCAGACCCGCTGTATCAATCAACGTGACTTCTCCAGCATGATTCAGCCGACATCTGCCGACAACCGGATTGTACTTGGCATCTCCCTTTTTGATTTGCAGTTCAACTGATTTGCTGTCTACCAGCTGGTCGAAAATGCTGGTTTTCCCGCTTCCAGTCCTGCCAAATAAAACAATATGCCGATTCTCACCGCCCAAAGCGGCTGGCAACATACTACTTTGCTTCATTTCCGTTTTCCTCCCCTGACATACCGTGCCATGTGCCTGCATCCATACCTATGCCGTAGCCGGCACGGGATTGCCTATTGCTTTCGCAAAGGGAACCTCCTTTGAAATCTGTTCTTTTTTCTCAAAAACAATGCAAATTTCACTTGATTTTATATTTACATTATAGCATGAAAATCTCAAATGTACAGCGCACATCACAGGTTTTTCGATGAGAGGAAGAGTTTTCTGTTTTATTTGGAAATATCTTCCTCTGCTCGGAATCCCGTTTACCAGCGCGCATCCTTCTCCTCATAGGCCAGCGCAATGCCGCCGGGGCCAACATACGTGCCAATGACCGCGCCAATCTCCACATGGGTAATCTGAATGTCGCTGATGTGGGTTTGCAGCATCCGGCTGATGATTTCCACACGCTCCGGCGCGCACGATGAGATGACGATGACATGATGCAGATCAACTGTCCGGTTCAGAAAACCGTCCACCAGCTTTTTATAGCCCGCCTGCATCCCGCGCACCTTATCCACATTCTTCGGCTCTCCCTGGAAGAAGGTCAATAGTGGCTTGATGCCCATCACGCGGCCTGCAATTGCCGTCGCGCTGCCGATCCGTCCGCCCTTGCGCAGGTACTCCAAGCTGTCGAAAATAAAATACACTGCCATATGGTTTTGCAGGTACAGCATCCGGTTCAGGATCTGCTGCGCATCCTTTCCTTCCTCCACCATACGCACCGCTTCCAGCGCAAACGCGGCTACCGTAGCGGACGCAGTCATGGAATCCACCAGATGGATATGCGGACGAAATCCCTCTTCACGGAGCATACGCCGCGCCATGCTGGCGCCATTGATGGTGCCGGACATTTTAGCAGATACGGTGATGACAATAATATCGTCATAATCAGCATATTTGCGCAATGCATCCATCCATGCTTCCAACGTTGGCTGGCTGGTTTTCGGCAGCTGCTTGCTCACCGCCAGCTTGTCGAAAAATTCCTCGCCGGTCAGGTCAATGCCGTCGCGGTAAACCGTCCCGTCTTCAAACGTTACATTGAGCGGAACGACGGAAAATCCCGCTTTTTGTGCGCGTTCCGGTGTAAAGTCACAGCTGGAATCCGCAATCACAGCAATTTTACTCATAGTTGATCCCAATCCTTTTTCTTATCCAAACACGTTGTCCCTGTCTGATTCTATGGTGTAGTGTAACACATCGCCCAACAGACATCAAGCTCTTTTTCGCGCATCTCCGCCGTTTCTCCCGGCGTCAAAAACCCCGCATCGCACGATGCAGGGTTTGGCATATGGCATAATCTTATTCCGCTTTGATTTCCGGTTTTGCCCCTTCCTTTGCGCGGCGGCGTGGACGGCGGCGGCGCGGTTGGCGGTTTGCGTCCATAAACTCTCCGCCGGACTGCTTCGTCTCCCGCTTTTCCCGGTTTTCCACAGGTTTTTCCGCATTTCTGCGCTCACGGCGCGGACGACGTTCCCGCTGCTGTTTTTCTTCTTTGTCCACGCGCTTCTCCTTATCCGCCGCAGGCTTTTGTACGCCTTCCGCATTGGAACGGCGGCGCCTGCGCGGTCGGTCAGTGCGGCGGCGTTCGGATTTGGGCTTTTCTTCTCTTTTCTGTTCCTGCTCCACCGGTTTTTCTTCCGGCTGTACAACAGGCTCCAGCGGTTCAACAGCCATTTCCTGCTTCGGCGGCTGCTCCTGTTCCAACGGGAGTACCGTTTTGGGCGCATCCGGCTTGACCGATGCCGTCGTGTGCGTCGGGCGGCGTGACCGGCGGCCAGCCTGCAACACCTGACAATCTTTGCATCGATACGTGTGCAGCGTATCCGTATCATCGTCCAGCTGCACCACACAGGTCCCGCGCAGCATCGCGGCGCTGATGACAACACCCACGCCGTCCGGCGTCTGTACCGTGGATTCCGGGCGCGGTGTCACGCGGCTCAACTCTTCATATGCCTCCTGCTCGTACTTCAAGCAGCACATCAAGCGTCCGCATGTGCCGGAAATTTTGGTCGGGTTGAGCGAAAGGTTCTGCTGCTTGGCCATATTGATAGAAACCGGCTGGAAATCGTCCAAAAAAGACGCGCAGCACAGCGGCCTGCCGCAAATGCCCAATCCGCCCAGCACCTTCGCCTCATCGCGCACGCCGATCTGGCGCAGCTCGATGCGCGTGCGGAAGACCGACGCCAGATCTTTGACCAGCTCGCGGAAATCAACACGCCCATCGGCGGTAAAATAAAACAAAACCTTATTTAAATCAAACGTATATTCCACCGAAACAAGCTTCATATCCAGCTTATGCTCGGCAATTTTCTGTTCGCAGATGGAAAACGCCTCTTTCGCACGCCGTTGGTTGGTCTCTACAACCTTGGCATCCGAAGGGGTCGCGACGCGGATGAGCTTTTTGAGTGGCTTGACCACCTCTCCCTCAGCGATATCGCGGTTTGCCAACGCAACCTCGCCGTATTCCACGCCCCGCGCGGTTTCCACAATCACATGCTGTCCAATCGCAACCTGTATCCCGCACGGATCAAAATAATATACTTTTCCGACTTGCTTAAATCGGACTCCAATAATCTGAGCCAAAATACTTCCTCCTGTTTATGGAAAAAGAGGGTTACGCCCCTCTCAGACGTTCATAGCACCCCGCTGCCAGGCATCCTGTGAGCAGAGCCATACCCGGATTGCGTTCGATACGCTCATCCAGCTCACCCATCCAGTCGTACAGCGCGAGCAGCTGCTGCACGGCAACCTTTTGGGCCAATGCTTCCGACTGCGCCCGCAGCGCAGGCAACAGCGGCGGCATCCCATTTGCCGCCAAAACCGCATCCCGTATCGCGGTGCGCAAAGCCGCCAGCACATGGGAAAACTGCTGCCGGGACAACGCCGAACAATGCTCCGCAGCACGGAAAATTTCCAGCTCGTTCCCGGTGGCAAGCGCCGCCAGTACGTCCTTGGCAAGCGTGATCGTCTCGCTGGTATCTTCGGAAAGCGCTGCGATCGCATCCCCGGCGATACCCTGGCATCCGGCCGCCGCAAGCCGCATATCTTCCATGCTTTTGCCGGGGCAATGCTGTTCCAGCAGGCGCATCACAGATGCCGTATCCAGCGGTGCCAGCGCAAAGCGCGTGCAGCGGGATAGAATGGTGGGAAGGATCGCGCCTGCATTTTCCGTCGTCAACACAAAAAAGGCATAGGACGGCGGCTCCTCCAGCAGCTTTAGCAGCGCATTCTGCGCCGATGCATTCATATTCTGCGCGTGCCGGATAACAAAAACACGGCGATCACTGTCGCCGGGCAGGATCGCGCATTCCGAGCGGATGGTACGCGCCACATCCACCTTAATTTCCGCATCGCCCAAATCAATCACGGAAACATCCGAATGCACATGGCCCGCGACCTTCCGGCACGCTGTGCACACGCCGCAGGGCCGGGGGCCGCTGCTCTCACACAGCAACGCCGACGCCAAAATACGCGCTGTTGTCATTTTCCCTATTCCGGCGGGGCCGGTCAATAAAATCGACTGCGGGAACCGTCCGCGCAGCGCATGCTGCAACGCCTGTTTCATGCTGTCGTTCCCCAGCAGCGTATCAAATGTCATCCATCGTTCCGCCTTTCCCCGGAATCTGTTCCATCACATCGATGGGGTTATGTTCAGTATACCATCCGTCCCGCAGAAATTCAATGTGAACTTGCCGGATCTTCTCCCCAGGATACAAAAGCGGTACGCCGGGCGGATATGGCGTAACCGGACGCGCACAGATTTCCCCCGCCGCCTGCGACAGCGGAACGCGCTTTCGTTTGCCAAACCACGCCGCGCGCACCGAGCACACGCGCTCCGGCTTCGGGAACGGGCGCAGCGGCTTTGCTTCCACCGCCCTGCGGATAAACTGCTCATGGCGCAGCGCGCCCATGAGGCGGCTGTAATCGCGTTCGGTGTCCGCCCCTGTGCAGATGAACACCACATGGTCGTGATCCGCCATCTCTGCATCGACGCCAAACTGCGTGTGCAGGATGTCGCTCAGCCTGTGCCCGGTGACATTGGTCCCGCGGCAGCAAATGGTCAGCCGACACGGATCCAGCGTCGTCTCGCCCTCCTGCAAGGCGGAAAATACCGTTTCACGGCCGATTTCCCGCCGCAGTGCCGCCACGCGCCGCGCGCACGCCGCATACGCCTGCGCGCCTTTCCCTTCCAACCATGCCCGTGCCAGGTCGATGGACGCCAGCAGGACATACGACGGACTGGATGTTCCAAACAGCGGCGCAGTTTCCAGCAAAGTGTCAAACGGGATGCGCCCCGAAGACAGCAGCAGCGCGCTCTGCCCGAGCGCAGGCAGTGTCTTGTGCGTGCTGACCGCCGCAAGATCCGCCCCTTCCTCAATGGGGGAGCGTCGCCCCGCAGCCTTGAGATGCGCGCCGTGCGCGGCATCCACCAGCAACGGTACGCCATGCGCATGGCAAACCGCCGCCAACGCCGGGATATCCTGCATGACACCGTAATAATTCGGGCTGGTAACGAGCACAGCTGCCGCCTGCGGCGTGCGCTGTAATGCGCGTTCCACCGCCTGCGGCGCGAGCAATCCCGGCAAGCCGGTTTCATCCAGCGGCTCCGGCACGACAAACACCGGCGTCAAATCCAGCAACGCCATCGCATGGGCTGCCGCTTTGTGGCAATTGCGGTCAACCACCAACATGCCGCCCGCCGGAACCGCCGCCGCAATCGCCGTCTGTAACGCCTGCGTCGAGCCTCCGGTCAGAAACAGGCAGTCGTGCGCGCCGTAATAGCGCGCCGCTGCGCGCTCCGCAGATAAAATCGGCTCGTCCCCGGCATACAAGTTTCCGGTTCCTGCAATCTCGGTATAATCGATGATAAACGGATGGTTCAGCTCCGGCAGGATGGGGCGCCCTTTGTGCCCCGGCATATGAAAACGGGCGGCTTTTTGGGCCGCCTGTCTCTTCAATGCCTGATATAAGCTTGCTTCAGACATATTCCTTTGGTACCAGCGGGCTGAGGTACAGCGGATTGACGTCCAGAATCGCCGTATCCCCATTGTGTACATCCAGCCCGGTTACGTCGCACGACACATGGCACAAGCCAACATGCCCCATGACGCGGGCGCGCTGCCCGTTGATGGTGATGTAAATATTGCCTCTGCCCCGGCCATTTTTGATTTCAGCGAGGATATACCGCAGCACGTCGCGGGAGCGGTACAAATCCTTCTTTTTTTCAACCGAAAAGCCGTCGGTATAGCCGACCGGCACCACAGCCACACGGGTTGCATCCTTCGCCACATAGCCCGCACCATAACCGAAGGTATGCCCCTTCGGGACGGTGCGCAGCTCAATGACGCGGCTTTCCAGATACCCGATGCGGGACAGCCCGGTCGCGCCCTTTGCCGCCATGCGCCCGGTAAAGGCAGAGCCTACGCGCACAGCGTCCAGCATCATATCGTCATAACAGAAGACGCCGGACGAATTGGCTGCATGGCGCATGCCGCAGTCGATGCCGTCCACCCGCAGGCGATCGACAATCGCACACAGCTGCTTGTACTGCGCGCGCGTCGCCGCCTCGTTGGCAAACGCAGAATGGAAATGCGTATAGATACCGGTCACAGCAATGCCTTCGCATTCCTGATATACCCGTTTGATTTCTTCATATTGATCGGCAAGGAAGCCATACCGCCCCATGCCCGTATCGATTTTGACATGCGCGCGCGCCTGCACGCCGCAGCCCTTGGCCACTTCATTCAGGCAATACGCCGCCTCCGGCGAGCCGACGGTGGCAATCGCCCCCGCCTGCACAATCTCATATGCTTCGTCCGCCATCGCGGTTGAGCGCATGACCAGAATATCCTCCTCGGTGTATCCCAGCTCGCGCAGCTTTGTCGCGTCGCCCGGCTCGGTAACGGCAAACATACGGATACCGGTTTCGCGCAAAACCTCCGCCATCTGCGCCATGCCAAAGCCATAGCCGTCCGCTTTGAGCACGGCGATCACCGGCACGCCGGCCTTTTGCTGGATCCGGCGGGAATTGGCCGCCAGCTTGTCTCTTTCTACGACGAACTTCTTCATCCCGCTCGCATCCTTTACTTCTTTTGTTCCGGCTTCGCGTCGGTCTTGGCCGCCTGCTGCTCACCGCGGTGGTCGCCGGTCAGGTTCTTCGGCTTGGAAGTATCCAGCGCGGCGTTTTTCTTGAGGAACCGCTTGCGGCGCAAATTACGGTAAGTATTCTGTCCATGTACCACGGCAAAATACACCGGCTTGTTAAATACCAGATCATATTCGCCGACAAACTGCACGAGGTCGCCGTTAAAGTCCTTTTTGAAGCGGTACAGGCCGTACAACGGATTATCCGGCGTCAAGTCGCCGGACACGCCGCGGAAGTCATAGATGCGGCATTTTTTCTCCAGCGACCACTGGATCATCATCCACTGCAGCAGGTAGTTCGGCATCAGCTTGCGCACATCAAACTCCTTGGTGCCGTTTGCCGACGCGCCGTACAGATACCACACCTTGTCGCCATAATAAATGGCAAGCGTGCCCGCAATCGGCTTGTCCTCATAGAACGCCATGTACAGGCGGGCGTTTTCGCCCATCGCGTCCAGCATCTTGTTAAAATAGCTTGCCGGACGGGTGACAAAGCCGTCGCGCAGGCCGGTTTCCATCATCATCTTTGCAAAGAACGGCATCATTTCCTTGCCGACCAGCTTGATTTTGACGCCGCGCTTGATCGCCTTGCGCACCTTGGTCCGCGTATCGGTCTTGAAATGCATGATGGCGTCCTCGCCCTGCGTATCGTCCACCGTGATATCAAACGCCTCGCCCGGCTCTGCGGTAAAGATTTTCTTGCTGTGCATCTCAGAAACATCCAGACGGAAGACGAAATTCGGCTGGATGCCCTCAAAGTTCTTGCCGTCGCCGGTCGCGTTGCGGAACCCTAGGTGCTCCAGCTCCGCAATAAATTCCTTGTCCTCAATCGAAACGTCCGGATCGATCTTCAGCACATAGGAATGGTACTTTTTTGCCAGCTGACGCGCGCCTGCAATCAGCTGCTCCATGGTGTTGCGGTCATGCGGATCACAGACCGGGCCGCGGCAGCCGTACATCAGGGTCCACGGCAAATGCGGCAGGTTGCGAATGAGCACCGCCAGGGAGCCGCAGATCTTTCCGTCATCTCCACGTACAATGACGGCCTCCCACTTCCAGTTGTCTTTCAGGTTCGCCCATTTTTTGGACTGCGCAAAATGGCCGTATGGATGTCCGGCGTTAAACGCCTCGTATTCGGCCAGCGTCTTGTCATTTACAAATTCAAACATGTCTATCCTCCTGGTTGCATTGGAACAGATATGGTATCTGGTATCGCGCTATTTCGCTGTTGATCTATGCCCATATTATAACACCGGGCAATCCTCTCGTCCACGTATGCTCCGGCATATTTTTTTATTATATGCCTTTTTTCCGCCCGGTACAAGGTGCAATCGACTGTTTTTCCGCCGCTTGCCGCGGCCCGCAGGGTGCATATTGACGGAAATCTGCTTTCATTTGCAAGTTCCGCTGCACATCCTTGCAAAATCACCAAAAATTTTTTGAACTGCCCTGCAAATTACAGCAGACGGATGAAAACGCCCGGAGCATCTTGACAATGTCGGCCAAAATGCGATTTAATAAGGACGTAACACATCTTATAGGAGATGTAAACTTATGATAAGAGGAAGGCTGCACGGACGCAGATTCCCCCGCATACTTTGAAAGGCAGGTACCATTCTCATGTCCGATGGAAGAATTTTTAACTTTTCGGCAGGTCCGTCCATGATGCCGCTGCCGGTTCTTGAAAAAGCCGCAGCGCAGATGCTCAACTACGAAGGCTCCGGCATGTCCGTCATGGAGATGAGCCACCGATCCAAGTACTACGATGATATCATCAATGGTGCGCAGGACGTGCTGCGCCGCGTGATGCATATCCCGGAGAACTACAAGATCCTGTTTATGCAGGGCGGCGCGACCATGCAGTTTTCTGCCATCCCGCTCAACCTGATGGTGACCGGCAAAGCGGATTACGCTGTAACCGGCAACTTCGCACGCAATGCGATGAAGGAAGCAAAGAAATTCGGCGACATCCGCATCGCTGCAACCTCCGAAGCGGATAACTTTACCTGGATTCCAACACAGGAGCAGCTGTCCCTCGACCCGGCCGCAGACTACTTCTATTTCTGCGCCAACAACACCATCTTTGGCACCGAGTGGCATTATGACCCCGAAACCGGCGATGTCCCGCTGGTAGCAGACATGTCGTCCAACATCTTGTCTAAGCCGGTGGACATATCCAAATATGGCCTGATTTACGCAGGCGCACAGAAGAACATGGGCCCGGCCGGCATGGCTGTCGTCATCATCCGCGAGGACCTGATGGGCCATTACCGCGAAAACATGCCGGTTCTGCTGGATTACGCGCTGACCGCCAGCAAGAACAGCATGTACAACACGCCCCCGACGTACTCCATCTACATGATGAAGCTGGTCGTTGAGTGGGTAGAACAGATGGGCGGCGTAGAAGCTATGGCAAAGCTGGCCGATACGCGCAGCTCCATGCTGTACGACTACCTGGATTCCTCTAAGCTGTTCCAGGGTGCGGCACAGAAGGATTCCCGTTCCCGTATGAACGTCACCTTCCGCACCGGAAACGAAGACCTGGACAAGAAATTCATCCAGGAATCCATCGCAGCCGGTATGTCCAACCTGAAGGGCCACCGCCTGGTGGGTGGTATGCGCGCTTCTATCTACAACGCAATGCCGGTTGAGGGCGTAGAGTACCTCATCGACTTCATGCAGAAGTTTGAGAAGAACAATTAAGCAAGTTTCAGGATCCCATGCCCTCGGGCATGGCGGTATCCTTGGAAGGGAGAACACATATGTATCAGGTAAAGCTGTTCAATAAAATTTCCAACGCAGGTCTGGATCTGCTGGAGCCGGAAACCTATACCTGCTCGGAAGATTTTGAAGATTACGACGCCATCATGGTGCGCTCTGCCAAGCTGCACGATCTGGACTTTCCCAAGAGCCTCAAATGTATCGCGCGCGCAGGCGCAGGCGTCAACAACATCCCGCTGGACAAATGTACCGAAAACGGCATTGTCGTGTTCAACACGCCAGGTGCAAACGCCAATGCGGTAAAGGAACTGGTTCTGTGCGCCCTGCTGCTGTCTTCCCGCAACATTGTCGGCGGTGCAAACTGGGTGAAAACCCTGGCAGGCAACGGCGACAAGATCGGCGCGATGGCGGAAAAGGGTAAGTCCAACTTTGCAGGCCCGGAAATTGCCGGCAAAACGCTGGGCGTCATCGGCTTGGGTGCAATCGGCGTGCGTGTGGCAAATGCAGCGATGTCCCTGGGTATGGAAGTCATCGGCTATGACCCATATCTGTCGGTCAATGCCGCGCTGCAGATCCAGCGCGGTGTACAGTATACCGCGGATATCAACGATATTTTCACCCAGTCCGATTACATCACGGTTCATGTCCCGCTGATCGACGCGACCCGCGGTATTGTCAGCCGCGAGGGCATCGCTATGATGAAGGACGGCGTGCGCATCCTGAACTTCGCGCGCGACGGCCTGTGCGACGAGGACGCTGTCATCGACGGCCTGGAATCGGGTAAAATCGCATGCTACTGCTGCGATTTCGCTTCCGAGCGCATGCTCGCGCAGCCAAATGCACTGTGCCTGCCGCATCTGGGCGCTTCCACGCCGGAGAGCGAGGACAACTGCGCAAAGATGGCAGCCGAGGAAATGATGGAATACCTGGAAAAGGGCACCATCCGCAATTCTGTCAACTTCCCGAACCTGAAGGTGCCGCGCGAAGCGGATATCCGTATCTGCATCATGCACCGCAATATGCCGAACCTGATCGCAACGCTGTCCACAACGTTGTCCCAGAACGGCATCAACATCGAGAATATGGGCAGCCGTCCGCGCGGCGAGGTCGCATACACCATCATGGAAACCAACGACAAGCTGTCTGACGAGATCACCGCAGCGCTGAAGGCTGTCGAGGGCGTCATCTCGTTCCGTATCATCCAGTAATCGCATCATACAAAGCCGGAAGCTAGGGCATCCCCCTGCTTTCCGGCTTTTTTCTTTTCCCGCAAAAGAGAGCGCCCTGCGCAACATACGTCGCGCAGGGCTATTGAGAGATCGAAGAGATATCGGGATATCTGGAGTATGTTATTTTTCGCGGATGCGCGTGATGGAGAATTGGAACGCCTCACTGCGCAGGTAATCCACGGTATAGAGCACCGGATTGCCGCGTGAGTCAAAATGCTGCTGTTCTATGCCAAAAATCTGCATGTCGCTGTCGCCGCGCAGCTGCATTGCCAACGGGTCACCCGCCTGCGGAATCAATAGGTGTGCCGAGGAACGGCTGACGAAAATGCCCTTCCGCCGTTCAAAATATGAGAACAACGAATCCGGCATATGCTGGGGATCCAGCTCATCCGCCAGATAGACCGGCATATAATGCATGCTGCAGCAGATCGGCTCACCGTTCTTGGTATACCGCGTGCGGTTCACATAGAACACATTGACGCCATGCTTGACGCCAAGCGCAGATGCGACATCCCGGCTGGGAATGGTCAGGCCGGTGGTATAGCTGCTTCTGCCTTCTACGATGCCGGCCTGGCGGATCATGTCGCTGACCGCGCACAGGCGCGTCAGGTCATTTTCTTTTTTTGCGGATACCTCCATCAGGAAGGTCCCTACGCCGTGTTTGGAATAGATGATGCCTTCCCTGCGGAGCAGCTCCAGCGATGCACGCCAAGTTTCTCGGCTGATGCCGAACTGCTGTGCCATCTTGGTTTCCGACGGCAGGCGTTCACCAGCCTGATACATCCCCTCCCGGCACAGCATCATAAATTCCTCTTTTGCCCTGAGCGAAGACGACATGCGTTTCATTTTCCATTCCTCCCGTCGTATAGACCTCTTTCTGTGTTGTCCAACCTTCCTTTTTGTTGTTGTATGATTTTCTTTCCAGGTTGTCTGCTCTTTCCTTTTGTTGTATTCAGTATACCAGAATTAAAAAAAATGTAAATTCGCATATTAAACAAAATGCGGGCGCGTGCCCGCAGCGTTTTGCACAATGTTGTGCACGTGCACGCACGCATTTTTTTGCGTGCATTTTTTGTGTTCCATCACAGGTGCACAAACGGCATCCTATCCCCGTCTGCGCTTCTTTTTTCCATACAACTCTATGAGATTGTACTGCATGGCCATACAACCAGAGCTGCATGCAGCCGATCCAGAATCCTTCTTCATATGAGCCAGATTTCCGGCTGCGGCTTGCTGCCATTTCAGCCTCTTTGAGCATGTATCCGGGATTGCATATTTAAAAACCTGGGTTATTGGTGTATAATAATGCCGTAATCGAAAATTCCTTCAGGAGGTCTTCTTTATGGCAGAAGTTAAAACAAATGCCATGCGCATCCTGGACCGCGCAAAAATCCCGTATCGGCACTATTCCTATCAGACAGACGGCGAACATGTGGATGGCCTCACCGTTGCCGCCGCCATCGGCAAGCCGCTCGAACAGGTATACAAAACGCTGGTGACCGTCGGGAAATCCGGTGGGCATTACGTCTTTGTCATTCCGGTTGCCGCAGAGCTGGATTTAAAAAAAGCCGCGAAAGCTGTTGGCGAAAAATCCGTCCAGATGATCCATGTCAAAGAAATCAATCAACTGACCGGCTATATCCGCGGAGGCTGCAGCCCCATCGGCATGAAAAAGCAATTTCCAACCGTGTTGAGCGAATCTGCACGGGCGCTCCCCTCCGTGATCGTCTCGGGCGGCAAAGTCGGCTTCCAGGTGGATCTCTCCCCGAACGACCTGCTGCAGCTTATCCACGGCACCTTCGGCGATATCGAGGCATAAAAAAACCTCCCTCATCCCGAGGGAGGCTGGCGTGCCGACCGGTGTCGGCACGCGTTGCATGCATCTGTCAGCGCCGTTTGCTATGATTGTGATGATATTTCGCCTTGTTGCGGCGGCGCATCTGTGCCCTTTTGATGCGGCGATACAGCCCCAACAGGAACAACAGGACGATCATGATGACAATGGCGCAAAGGACAATGGCTGCTACCCGGATGGCATCTTGTGCAATCTGCGGCAATCCATGCAGCAAGCCAAGCAATCCTGACGCAGGCGCATCATCCACCGCTTTTTCGTCGGTATCGGTCATTGCCTCGACGGTCAGCGGGATGGAGAGCAATGGCTCGTCCCCTGACTGGCCGGTCTCCTGCTCGTATGCCTTGCGGCTGTCTGAGGCGACCGTAACCTGCAGGCTCGCCTCATCGCCTTCAACATCACAGCGATAGGCAAGATTCTCCGCTGTGACACACTTGGGCAAGTGCAGCGTGAAATCCTCCAGCACGCTGGTATCGGTTTTTACACCGGCCTCTTTTGCCGCTTTTTGCGCTTCTTTTTCATAATCCCCAGCGGCCACAGTGACCGCTGGATATTCCTCATCCGCATAATTGAGCAGTGCTGTCGTTTCGGTAAAAATACCGTTCTTCATCGGGCAATTGAGCAATGTGACGATGAGATTGTTGCCGTTGTCGGTCTTTGCGCAGGCCACAAAGGTATTGTGCGCATTGGTAGTCCATCCGGTTTTGGCTGCATATACGCGGTGGTCGTACACCTCTTTGGACTGGTCCAGCATATCCACCTTGGTGTTGACCTGCCAGCCTTCGCCGATCACATTGTCAGACGGCAGGGAATACGAGGTTGCGCCGGAATATTTGGAGAATTCCGGATACTGATTTGCCGCGCGGGTGATGAGCGCCATGTCGTACGCACAGGTATAATGCCCATCAGCATCCAGCCCATTTGGATTGACAAAATGTGTATGGGTACAGCCCAACTCCTGCGCCTTTTGGTTCATCCTTTCCACAAAGGCATCGACGCTCCCGCCGACAGCTTCTGCAAGGATATTGGCCGCATCGTTGGCCGAATAAACCATCATGCAATACATCAGTTCATCTATCGTCAGCTGCTCACCTGCGACAAACCCGACGCGTGTGGATTCCAGGTCAACCGTTGCCAGTGCTTCGTCTGTTGCCGTCGTTGTCCCCCCCAAGTCGCCGTTTTCCAGCACCAGCAGCGCAGTCATGACCTTGGTAATGGATGCCATCGGCAGCTCTGCCTTTGCATCCTTTTCATACAGGACCTGACCTGTATCCGCATCCATGACGCAAACGCTCTGTGATGTAACCTCCGGTGCCGCAGCCCATGCGCTAACGCCGCCGCAAAGCAGGAGCGCAGCCATGAGGCACGCTATCAATTTCTTTCCCATGGTTTGGTTCTCTTCCTATTCTTCGTCATTTTTCCCGTTTCGGCCTGAAACGTTCCATACACTACTATACACGATTGAACACAAAATAACAACCATAGTCACAAAATTCCATCCCAAATTCCGTTATCTTATGCAAAGGAGTATCGATCGATGCAAATTTTTCTTTGCTGGCTCGCCGTCGTCAACCTGGCCGGCATCGCCGTCACGGCGCACGACAAGCGTTGCGCCCAGCGCGGTGCATGGCGTGTACCCGAAAAGACGCTGTTCCTGCTGTGTATTCTCGGCGGCTGCCCGGGCGTTTACCTGACCATGCGCGCCATCCGCCACAAAACCCTGCACAAGCGGTTTATGATCGGCATCCCGCTGATCTTTGTCGCACAGCTCGCCATCGGCGTGCTGCTGTGGTATACTGCCATCCCGCATTGATCCCAACACTTCACAATACAAGGAGGCGTTTTCATGCTACTCATTCAAAACGGTACCATTCTCGACCCGTATACCGGTACAGACGAACAATCCGACATCCTCATCGGGGATGACGGCATCATCCGCCGCATCGCGCCGGAAATCCTGCCGATCGGCGGCGCAAGGGTAATCGACGCCACGGGCTGCACCATTTCCCCTGGCCTGGTCGATGTCCATGTACATTTCCGCGACCCGGGCCAGACCGAAAAGGAAGACATTTTCACCGGCGCTGCGGCCGCCATGGCCGGCGGCTATACCACCGTTGTATGCATGGCGAACACCAACCCGGTGTGCGACAACCTGCAAACGCTGGAATATGTTCAGGATAAGGCGGCGCAGGTCCCGATCCATGTTTTGCAGGCCTGCGCCATCACCAAAGGACTCAAAGGCAAGGAACTGACGGATTTTGACCGTCTGCACGCCGCAGGCGCGCCTGGTTTTACAGACGACGGCATCAACCTGACCAGCGGCAAACTGTGCTATCAGGCGATGCAGCAGGCAAAGGCGCTGGGTGTCCCGCTGTCGTTCCACGAGGAGGATCCGGCTTATGTCCTGTCGCCCGGCGTCAATTACGGTAGCGAGGCCGCCAAACACTTCGGTGTCCTAGGCGCCATGCGCACATCGGAAGAGGACATGATTGCGCGTGATATTGAGCTTGCCCTGCTGACCGGCGCGCGCGTTGCGTTCCAGCATGTCAGCTCGGGGCGTTCGGTCGCCCTGATCCGCGAGGGCAAGGCGCGCGGCGCAGACATCCATGCAGAAGCGACGCCGCATCACCTGACCATGACGGAAGACGATGTGCTGGAATTTGGTGTCAATGCCCGCATGAACCCGCCGCTGCGCACCGAGGCCGACCGGCAGGCGTTGATTGCCGGTCTGGTGGACGGTACGATCGACATGGTCGCCACAGACCATGCCCCGCACACAGCAGAGCAGAAGAACAAACCGTTTGCACAGTCGATGTCCGGCATTACTGGATTGGAAACCGCATTTTCCGTGCTCAACTCTGCGCTTGTCCGCACCGGTCGCGTGACCCCGATGCAGCTGATGCGCGCCATGAGCCAGAACCCAGCGCAGTTCTACGGTCTGACCGGCAAGGAGATCCGGGAAGGCAACCGTGCCGAGCTGATGATTGCCGACTGGGATGCAGATGTTACGTATACCACCTACCAATCCAAATCGAGCAACACGCCGTTCACGGGCCATACGCTCGCAGGGAAAATAATCGGTATCGTGTGTGGCACGTATTGCTCGATAGGCGAAAGAAACCCCATTTGATCAAAGGCAGGCCCTCCGGACAACAATGGTCCGACGGCCTGCCTTTCCCCATATCAACCAATTGCTTCCCTTGCTCCACCTGTGTTAGCGATACTGTAAATATTCCAAAAAGCATTTCACTGCGGGGGAAGCCGTTTTTTTGCTTCGCAGTGCAATCCCAATGTTTCGATATGCCGGTATATCCAGCTCCTTTGCGATAATCCGGTACGATGTTCGCCGCAAAATCAATTCCGGCAGAATGCTGACGCCGAGGCCGCTTTCCACCATGGACATAATTGCATAATCATCCCAGGTGGTAAACTTTACTACCGGCGTCAGGTTGCAGCGTGCAAATAACTCCGAAACTTCTGCGTTCGCGCCCTTTTCCAGCATCATAAACGGTTCGCCGCAAAGGGCTGCGAGCGGAATGCGTTCCCGGCGGGCAAGCGGATGGTTTTCTGGCAAAACCGCAAGGAATCGATCCTGCTCCAAAAAAAGCGTTTCAAAATCTGGTTTTGTTGGCAAACGCAAAAAACCGCAGTCTACGCGCCCCTCCCCTATCCATTGCTCAATCTCCACATAATCGCCAAGCAGCAGCTCATAATCAATATCCGGATATGACTTTTGGAACGCTGCAATGATATTCGGCAGCCAATGTGTCGCTACACTCGAGAATGTGCCAATGCGAATCAGCCCCGATCGCAGCCCATTCAGCTCGCTGACTTCCGCTTGCAGTTTTTCATATTCTACACAAACACGCTTGGCATACGGAAACAGCTTTACTCCATGGCTCGTCAGCATTACACCGGATTTCCCACGTTCCAGCAAACTGACGTTCCATTCCTTCTCCAGGTCGTGAATCATACGGCTGACACCGGATTGGGAATAATGCAGCATCTGGGCCGCCTTTGTAAAACTTCCGCATTCCACAGCTTTGATAAACGCCATATATTTCTGTATGTTCATATCCATTCAATCACCCTACTTGTTCTATCTGAATTTATCATGGATTACATGATAAACATTCGCTTTTGTAATCTTAAAACATATGGTAAACTGAAAACGAAAAAAAATCAAGCAGGAGTGAACCGCCATTATGACTGATGCAAACGAAATCCAATCCCTTTACCATTTCCGCTCCCAACAACAACGTCTCTATCAAAACCGCATTGTGGTAAAAGTGGGGACTTCTACCTTGACAAACGAATGGGGCAAAAGCGATCTACGCGCCTTCGACCGCCTTGCCTGCATCCTCTCCGATATTCAGAACATGGGGTATGAAGTGATCTTAGTATCCTCCGGCGCCATTGCAGTGGGTGTGAACAAACTAAATATGAAACAACATCCTTCCAGCATGCGTATGAAGCAAGCGGCTGCTGCGGTAGGGCAATGCAGCATCATCTATTTATACGACAAATTTTTTGGCGAATACGATAAAACCATCGCGCAAATCCTGCTCAACGCCGAAGACATCGAACAAGAAGAAAAGAAAGAGAATTTGATCAATACATTCAACGCTTTGCTCGAAATGGGGATTATTCCCGTTGTAAATGAAAATGATTCAGTCAGCTACACCGAAATTGAATCGGAAGACAGATTATTTGGCGACAATGATATGCTTTCCGCTGTTGTCGCCGTTCTTTGCAGGGCAAAGCGTCTGGTCATTTTATCCGATATCAACGGTCTATATGATATGGATCCCCGGCTGCATCCAAACGCAACGCTGATCCATCGTATTGAACAAATCGATGACTCCGTCTATTCCCTGGCAGGCGGCGCAGGGTCTCGGCGTGGAACCGGCGGCATGAAAACCAAATTACAGGCCGCGCAACTTGCCACTGCACAGGGTATCGACACCACCATTACAAACGGAAAAGCTCCTGAAGCTTTATATGAAATAGTCCAAGGGGATCCCGTGGGAACCCTATTTGCCGGCAAAAACGCTTGACTTCGCAATTCTGTCTAGCATTTGTGCATCAAAAAAGGATATGGAGATAACAAAGCAGTATCTCCATATCCTTTTGTTTTGCATTTATTTGTGGTATTTCCCGCCTGCGGCGATATTCAGCGCACGGTACAGCTGTTCCAGCGTCATGACGCGCGCCAGGTGGTGCGGAAAGGTCATGGGCGACATCGACAGCCGCAGCTGCGCGGAATGCTTGAGCTGCGCATCCAGCCCGCAGGAGCCGCCGATCAGAATGCTGATGTGCGACGTCCCCCTGTCCATCCAGCCCTTGAGCTGATCGGCAAACTGTTCGCTCGACAGCGTTTTGCCTTCGATGCACATGGCCACCACCCTGCTTCCAGACGGTATCTTGGCTCGGATGACATCGGCCTCCTTGGCCAGCGCGGCATCCAGCTGCAATTGCGACGGATGCTCGGGCAACCGCTGTTCTGCCAATTCTACGATATCTAGCTTACAATAGCCCTGTAACCGTTTTTCGTACTCTGCACACGCTTCGCGGTAAAATTTCTCCTTAAGCTTGCCCACGCAGATCAGGCGAACATGGAGCATTGCATCCCCTCCTCTGTCAGCGGAATTGGCTCCTCCATGGCGCCACGCGGCGCGACGTATAGTTGGCAATCTGAGCCGCTCAGGCTGCGCTGCGTGCACCGGAATGCCGTGAGCGGATTGTTGTTCTTGTCGCTCAAATGTGCCAGCACAAGCCGTTTGGCGCCCGCCTGCGCCAACATGCGCGCACCTGCGGCGCATTCCTCATTGGACAAATGCCCATATTTCCCGCGTATCCGCTGTTTCAGATACATCGGATACGGGCCGGTGCGCAGCATTTCCACATCGTGGTTGGACTCCAGCACGATGGTATCGCAGCCGGAAACGGCGGCCTGCACTTGCTCCGGCAAAAAACCGGTATCCGTGACATAGCCCAATCCATACCCACCGCCATCGATCCGATAGGCAACCGGCTCCGCCGCGTCGTGGGAAATCGGCATGGACTGCACATGCAGCCCGCCAACATCGAACGCCTCCCCACCGGAAAATGTATGCAGCGACGCCTGCGCCTGCGGCAGTTTTTGCAAAATAGCTGCCGCCGTACCAAATGTCGTATAGACCGGCAGGTCATATTTTTTGACAAACGTCGCCAGACCCTTGATGTGATCGGTATGCTCATGCGTCAGCAGCACGGCGGTAACATCCTCCACCTGCATGTCAATCGCGCGCAGCGCCTGGTTCAGCGCGCGCACCGATGCGCCAAGATCAATCAATACGGCTGTCCCACCTGCGCGCCACACGGCACAGTTTCCGGAAGAACCGGAAGCAATGGAATAATAAAAACTCATCCTATCCCTCATAACAAAAGATTATCCCCCTTTACACATGGCAGCTGCGGGCAAAAAACAGGGAACTGCCGCCGCAGTCCCCCCTTTTTCAGTTTCTCGCACGTCTGTACTCACTCTGTGACTCGTCTAATATCTCCCCCTAAGCCCCGGACCTTTTCCACCAGATTTTCATATCCGCGTTCCACATATCCGATCTGCGACACGGTCGTCGTGCCGTGTGCAGCCAAGCCGGCAATGACCATCGCCGCGCCTGCGCGCAGGTCGTGCGCAATCACATCGGTGCCGCAGAGATCCGGAATGCCGTCGATGACGGCGGTTTCCTTAAACACATTGATATGCGCCCCCATTTTCTCCAGTTCTTCCGCATAGCGGAACCGGTTCCCCCACACGCCTTCGGTAATATGGCTGGAGCCGTCCGCCAGACACATCACAGCCGCCAGCTGCGGATGCATATCGGTCGGGAAGCCTGGATACGGCAATGTTTTTAAATTGGTATGGCGCAGCGGCCCCTTGCGCATCACGCGCACGGAATCATCGTACATTTCCACACGCACGCCCATATCCTCCAGCTTGGTACTGATACATTCCAGATGCTTTGGAATGACGTTTTTGACCAAAATATCGCCGCCGCATGCCGCCACGGCCGCCATGTACGTACCGGCCTCAATCTGATCCGGAATAATGCTATATGTGCCGCCGTGCAGGCGTTCAACGCCGTTGATGACAATCTTATCCGTGCCCGCGCCCTTGATATTTGCGCCCATCTGATTGAGGAAGTTGGCCAGATCGACGATGTGCGGCTCCTTCGCCACATTTTCCATCACCGTCTGTCCCTTTGCAAACACAGCGGCCAGCATAACGTTCATCGTCGCGCCTACCGTGACGACGTCAAAATAGATATGATTACCGGCCAGCCCCTCCGGCGCAATGGCGGAAATAAACCCTTCGCTCTCCACGCGCACAAAGCTGTTCAGTTTTTCAAAGCCCTTGATGTGCTGATCCACCGGCCGGATACCGCCAAAATTGCAGCCTCCCGGCATGGCAACGCGTGCCCTGCCATAGCGTCCCAGCTCAGCGCCGATAAAATAATACGAAGCGCGCAGCCGTGTCATCAGCTCGAAGGTTTCTTCACTTTCGAGATTGACACCACTGTTTTCCGTTTTAAATGTCGTCGCATCGAGCTGTGTAATTTTCATGCCCATTTTTTCGAGGATCTCAAATTGCAGCATGACATCCACGATATTGGGTACATTTTCGATAATACATGGTCCATCAACCATCAATGCCGCAGGCACGATTGCAACTGCCGCATTTTTTGCGCCGCTGATCGTGACCTCGCCTTCCAGCGGATGTCCGCCTTTGATGATATATTTCTCCAACGAAACCTTCTCCTTAAATGCATAACTGTGCAGGAACCGGATCGCTCCGGTTTCCTTTCATAATGAATGCTTTTGCAGGTATCTTCCTGCTGCAACGGTCTAATATACACGTTTATTATGTTAACACAACCCGGAGCAGAACGCAAACGATTTTTACGTATGCTCCCATTTTTGCATGCAAAGCTATTTTTGCAGTGTTTTAGCGGGAAGAATTGGTATGGGATGCACAAAATCAGCCGTCCGCATCCCAAAGGCCTCCCGTGTACGACGGCTGTTCGTCATACGGGATGTCCTGGTCGCTGTCCGCACCGTCATCCGTATCCTCCTCCGGCAAGGCAACCGGATCGTCCACGGCATCCGTCTGCCCATCATCTGTGCTGTCCGTCACACCGCCGGTAACCGGCTGTTCCCCGTCCGGCTCGCCGTCATTGGTTTCCGGCTGCTGCGCAGGATCTTGTCCATCGGTCTCCGTGCCAGTATCCACCGTATCCGCTGGCGTCAAATCAGACGCGGTCACAACATTCCCTGTCAGGATATTGAGCACAAAATCACCGCTATCGGTAGAAAACCGCCAACACGGGATCGTTGTAAACCGTCCGCCGCTTTTATCCGACAGCACATAAGCGGGCTGCACGCTGATGATCTGCCCCACTGCCCCCTGCGAAGCAACGAACTGGAACATCGCTTTGGACGCGGAATAATTCTCGAGTGCCCGGATCGTAACCAGCTCCGCCGTTCCGGTGCACCAAACGCCTTCGATGGTAAACAGATTGCCTTCGGCAATCGTTACAGTCAGCCCGCAGTCCACCAATTCCGTCTTATTGATTTCCTGCTTCACCTCGACAATATACCCTGCCTCATCCTGCGTCACAGAAAGCTGGTTCTGCCGGACCGCAATGCCCGCCTGCTCCAGCATGTCCTTGACAATGCCCTCGGCTTCCTCTTCGCTCTGCGGTATCACAACGGCATGCAGCTCTACTTCCGCATGGACCGCTCCGGACTGGGACCATTCCACCGTGCCGTTATCGCCTTCCCATTGCGTGTTGCTCCCTTTTGCGATCGTGACAACCGACCCCGTGAGCAAATTGCGGGCAAATGTCTTCTGCACGCCGCTGTCAGCCCGCAGGGTATATGCCTGCGGGCAGGTTTCCATCGTATGGTATACGCTCGAACCGCACAGAATCCCCTGCTGCGCCAGTATGGCATCCATCTGGCGGCGCATCTGGTGCTCTGCCAGCAGTTCCTGCCCTTTTGCTGCGCCGGATACCCCGAGCAACAACAGATTGAGCACGAGCAGGACAACGCAGCCCACAGTTTGTACTTGGCTCCACGCCCGCCTGTGAGCCGGAGAATGGGTTTTCTGCCATGTACTCCGCCGCACCTTGCACCAACATTGGACCGCAGTGCGCCACGATGTGCGTTTTGGCGGCTTTTCCTGCCCCTGTTTTTTATTTTTGAATGCTTTTTTCATCGCTTTCCAATCCGGCTGTTTCATTGTGCGGCACCTCCCCGGATCAGGTGATCAAAATCTGCATCCACAACTACAATATCTTCCGGCGCGAGTGTGCGCCCGGTATCCGGTGTCTGTGTCGCATCCCCGTACTGCAAGACATACCACTGAGGGGAGACATCGGTTCCGACGCTTCCTGTATTGCCCAGCGCACGTTCTTCCGCTGCCGCATCGTCTGCCGGTGTCACATCTATGTCTTCCCATATGCTGGTCATATTTTGCTCTCCGGCAGCCGGATCTTCTTCCGCCGTGTCCTCTGTCAGCTCATCCCCTGCTGTATCACCACTTGCCGGTTCCTGGCTCGTCGGCTCCAAATCCTCTTCATATGCATCCCAAGCGCTGTCTGTCCCCGCAGCTTCGTCAATATAACGCAGGCTTAGGCTCGCATCCGTACCCATAACCTGTCCGGCTGCCGCCTGTTTTTCCGGCATGACTGCAACGGTTTCTCCGGTCGTTTGACAGGTGCGCAGCGCAAGGTCTGCATGCGCCAAGCCGTTGCCCTCAAAGGCATACCGGGCAAAATACCCCGTGCGGGTGTTGTCCACCGGTATCCCATTGATCTGTATCCCAAAGACGACGATGTACTGCCCGCTGTCCGCATCGGTGTAGGCCGCCGTCAGGGTCGGCGCCGCACCGCTGTTGATAGCATCCAATGCAGCCTCGGTCAGCCCATAGCCGGTTTGCACACACTGCATGATCCGGTCATGCCCATGCGCCGTACCAATCCGGACACCCATGCCGTCATAGGTCATGCTGCCGTCCTGCGATATGCGCACGGTATTCGAACCGGATACATATACATCCGCGCCGTTGGAGGTATATGAGCTATTTTGGGCAGCCGCGGCATCTAGGCCAAAGGCCGTCAGCAAATCATCGATGCCATCCACGCCGTTGTATGGCGCAAACGACATCACACTGCACGCTGTGCTGTCAGAAAAATACAGCAGTTCGGGGGACGCTGTGGAAGCGTCCTCATCCACAGCCAACACGCAGCCGTTGCTCTCAAACTGCCCGGTCGCGGCATCAAACGCGTCGTCATCCACATGGGTATCTGCGCAGCGCAGCGTTCCCATGCTGCTATCGCGGAAAAACAGCGTATACTCGCCGTTGCCCACGCGGCACAGCGCAACCGTACCGATGACAAGATCCTCCATATCCTCCGGCATGCCACAATGGAGCCAGCCCGCTAGGATATGCATCGGGATTTTGCCATCATACTCCATCAACAGCAGGTTATTCTGCAACGCGCTGCGATATTGCTCCATCTGCGCTGCGGACGGCTCTTGTGCTTGCTCGAACGCCTGTGCCCAAATATCCGCCGTCGCTTCATAAGCCTCCTGCAGCCCATCGGTATGATACGCCACGCCGTACATCCCCTGGCTGCTGCGGGCTGCAAACCGGATTGGCATAGCCGCCGCGCTGTTGTCCGTGACGGTCTGCTTCCCTCTGCTGGACAACCATGACGCGCCATGCTCCCTTTCCGGCAACATCTTCGACCACAGATGCCAGCTCTGCACGGCCAACGCCGCCACCAGCACAACGATCAGCAGCGAGCGAAGGGCATACGTATGCGCACGCAACAACCGTTTGACCGCGCGGATCGAGATTTTTTTTCGCCTCATAGCGCCCTCCCGTCTACGGGATATAGGATGGCTGCAAAAATGCCCGGCTCAATCGCTATAAACACAACGTCCAGTGTCCGGTCATTCTGTACCAGTTTGCCGCGCACCATGCTCTGGGTTTCCTGCGGCATCGGAACCCCCTGGAATGTCATTTCAAAGGTCAGCTCGCCTTCGGATTCCAGCGATACGCCCAGCAGTTCCTCCGCGGCGGCGTTGATTTCCAAGATATCGCCTTCCTCGTCAAAGCGGACATAGCCCTCCCGCAGATAAGGCAGAACCAGATCCAACGCATCGCGATTGCGCGTGCCTTTGCGCGGTTTGGCTTTTGTCGGTGCGTGCAGTGCAGACGCCATCGCCTCCCAATCGCCCTCTGGATATAAGCTTTTGTCATTCTTTTCCCGGATGCTCTTCGCTGCCTGCATGGCGGAACCCACAAACGCTTCCGCCATGATAAAACCAAGGAACAAGCACATGAGCAAGCTGAGCACCGCGCCCACGGCGAGCAGCATCAGCATATTGGCAAACATGGTCTGCATGCTGCTGCCATTGTCTACAATATCTACCACCAGCGGGATTTCCCCTGAAACTGGGATTGCAATATCCATCTTTGTCGGAAACAACGGGGCTGCATTTCCAACCGCACCGCTCATCGCGGTGACCACATTATCGGTCATCTGCGCATCCTCTGTACCGGCAAGTAGCTCGCCGGTGGATGCCTCCCAAATGGAATAGCTGCGGTCAGCGCCAAACCGGAGCCTTCCGGCATATGCGCTCAGGATCTCCTCCACATTGTACGCGGCGCCCTCCGCAGTCCCAGTCGCGCCGCTGTTCATCTCTTCCAGCACCTCTACTGTCAGGGCCGATGCAACTTCATTTTCAAACTGTGCACTGCTATAGCGCGCCATACCCAACAACAGGCATACCGACACCACCGCCAGCACAGCCAGCGCCGTGAGCATCATACTACCCGTCAATTTCCGTTTCAGTGTCTGCTGCATGATCGAATCCTCTCCAGATGGTTACAGCCCCAGAAGCAAAACCTTGCCGACAGCCGCCACTGTCTTGGCATCATGAATTTCCCCAGACGCAACGCGCTCGCACAGCTCGTCGAACGGCATACGCACGATCTCCACAAACTCATCCTCATCCGGATGGATTTCCCCCTGCGTCAAATCCTTTGCACAATATAGATACAGGCGTTCATCCATAAAGCCGGGAGACGGCCAAAGCTCCCCCATAGGGATCATCTGCCCGGCGATCAGGCCGGTTTCCTCCGACAGCTCGCGCTGGCCACAGGCCAACGCACCCTCAGGGCCTTGATCCATTTTGCCCGCCGGAATCTCCAGCGTGGTCGTCTCATATGGATACCGGTACTGGCGCACCAGCGTAACCACCCGGTTTTCATCGATCGGCAGCACACCGACACCGCCCGGATGCTCGCAAACCTCCCGCTTGCACGGCTTGCCGTTCGGGAGCATCGCATCGTCCACGCGCACTGTCATAATTTTTCCATGGAATATATAATCGCTTTTCAACTTCTTTTCTGTAAAATCCATTGTTATCCTCCCTATAGGATCGCAGCCGCTGCGCGGCCCGCGCTGAAAACTTATTATGTTCAGTATAAAATCAACCTGCTACTTTGTCAAACCGGTTTGCGTGTCAGCGGCGGCATTCCGGAAATTTTTTCGCTTTTCCACAAAATATAAACGCTCCTGGCCCCGCATTTGTGCGGAACAAGGAGCGTATCTGTGTCTCGGGTGGCGATCAGCCGTTTATTGCGTTGTGATACAAATCGAGATATGCCTGTGCAGACTGATCCCAGCTGAAGTCTGCGGTCATGCCGGCAATCTGCATCGCTCTCCACGCCTCCCGGTTGTGGCGGAACAGGGAGGATGCCTCTTTGATGACATGCAGCATTTCATGCGCATTGTAGTTGGTAAACGAGAATCCAGTACCTTCTCCGGTAAACTGGTTGTACGGCTGTACGGTGTCCTTCAGGCCGCCCGTTTCGCGTACCAGCGGCAGCGTGCCATAGCGCATCGCAATCATCTGCGCCAGGCCGCACGGTTCAAATAGCGACGGCATGAGGAACAGGTCGCAGCCTCCATAGATCTTGTTTGCCAGGTCGTTGGAGAACATAATGTTGGTCGAAATCTTATCGGGATACTGCCACTTCGCGTGAATGAACATCTGCTCATACGCATAGTCGCCAGTGCCCAGCACGATTAAGCGGACATCCTGCTCCAGGATATCGTTGAGGACGCACTGTACCAGATCCAGGCCCTTCTGGCTGGTCAGACGGCCTACCATGCCGATGACCATGGTCTCGTCGTCTGCCTGTAAGCCGCACATCTCCAGCAGCTGCCTGCGGTTTTCCTTTTTGTCATCCAGCGTATCTACGCCGAAATTTTTGAACAGGTGCGGATCGGTCTGCGGATTGTATGCATCCACGTCAATGCCGTTGACAATGCCGCTGACTTTCCCCTGGTTCCAGCGCAGCACGGCATCCAGATGGAAGCCGTAGAACGGCGTTTGGATTTCGCCCGCATAAGTGGAGGATACGGTGGTCACGCGATCCGCGCACACAATCGCAGCCTTCATCATATTGACGTCACCGTCCTGCTGCATAAAGCCGTTGTCAAAATGATAGTCGTCGATGCCCAGGACATACGACAGGATCTCGCGGCCATATTGCCCCTGGAACTGGATGTTGTGGATGGTGAATACGGTCTTGATGCCCTCATACCATGGACGGTAGTTATAATTCAGGCTATAGTAGACCGGTACCAGCGCAGCCTGCCAGTCATTGCAGTTGATGACGTCTGGCCGGAAATTGATCTCCGGCAGCATCTCCAGTACGGCACGGGAAAAGAATGCAAAGCGTTCCGCATCATCGTATTCGCCATACACCTGATTGCGCGCGAAATAGTATTCATTATCCAGGAAATAGTATTTTACACCGGCATCCTCATACACAAAGATACCGCAATACTGGTTGCGCCATGCAAGCTGTACATACATGCTCTTGATATAGTACATCTTATCGCGCCATTCATTGCTGATCTTGCTGTACAGCGGGCATACAACCGCCACTTCGCAGCCTTTCGCTGCCAGAGCCTTCGGCAGGGAGCCTGCTACATCGCCCAGTCCGCCGGTCTTGATAAACGGCGCGACCTCGCTGGCTACATATAAAACTTTCATAAAAGGGGCCTCCATATCTCTTCCATGCCCGCCGCACATGCGGCAGCGGAAGCGTTCTCTTGTAAGCGGCATATGCTTTGATTTTCCCATATGCCCTAAAAAAACCGGGAGGACGATTCCATCCGTCCTCCCGGCTGATTCCGGATCTATGCTTCGTCACGACGCCACATCAGGACGTCACGTCCCAATGCATCAGACGATGGTGTTCTTTGCAATGGCTACCGGATAGGTTGCATGGCCCATCATCTTGCGGTTCTCGCGGATGGTTACGCCCTTATCGGTAACAACATAAGAAATTTCAACGCCTTCGGAAATCTTGCTGCTCGGCATGATGATGGAATCCCGGACAACCGCGCCCTTCGCAATGGAGCAGCCGCGGAAGATGATGGAATTTTCTACCGTGCCTTCGATGCGGGAACCGTCGGCGATCAAGCTATCGCTGACATCGGCATCCTCACCATAATATGTCGGCGCTTCGTCATGGATCTTGGTCAGGATCGGACGTTCCTTCGGGAATACCTGATCGCGGATGTCCTTATCCAGCATATCCATGGATGCAGAGAAATAGCTCTTGACGTCTTCAATCTTTGCAACGTATTTATCGAATACATATGCCTGGATCGCGTCGCCGCGGGTGTATACATACTGCATGGCATCGCGCTCAAACGAACGCAGGTTGTGGGTCACGCAGTCGGACAACAGATCCAGCAGGTACTGGCGCTTCATGATGTAGATGCCCAGGCCCTTGTACTTGCATTTTCCGCCGGCGTTGTCGCCATTGCGGATGTCGTTGACCTCATGACGCGGGGACAGGTTCAGGAACATATCGAACGGGCCGCCTTCGGAATCCTTGGTGCAGATAATGGTAACATCTGCCTCGGACTTCTTGTGCTCGCGCATTGCTTCGTCCAGCGGGATGTTCGCAACGATGTCCGCATTGCTGATGAGGACATGGCTGCACTTGCTCTTCTGGAGCATGTCACTGATAGAGCCGAGGGCTTCGAGCGACGTGTGGTAGTTCTCCGTTACCAGCGGGGAGGATTTCGGCGCAAATGCATTCGGCGGGAGCAGAATCATGCCGCCGCGCTTACGGGACAGGTCCCAATCCTTGCCAGAGCTGAGATGATCCATCAGGGACTGATACTTATCGCGCATCAGCACGCCGACATTGTAGCAGCCGGAGTTCACCAGATTGGAAAGCATAAAATCAACGACGCGATAGCGGCCGCCGAACGGCACGGATGCAACCGGACGATGTTCGGACAGCTCGCGCAGGTCGTTGTTGTTATCAAAACCAATGATAATACCAAGTGTGTTTTTCATTTATCTCCACCTCATTCTACATCCGGAATATCCTTGTCAGGCATCTCCTTGGCTGCAACAACAACGTTCTTGCCGATGCTGATGCCAGGAGCTACGACCGCAACGCCCCAGTCGTCCTTGACCTCGTCAGGCGCGTTGCCGATCTTGGCGCCCGCACAGATGCGTGCATTTTCTGCAACGATCGCATACTTGACCTCTGCGCCCTTTTCGATGGTTGCGCCCGGCATAATGATAGAATATTCTACCTTTGCGCCCGCTTCCACCGTAACGTTCGGGAACAGGACGGAGTTCGTGACATCGCCCTCGATCTCACAGCCTTCGCTCACTAGGGAATGCTTGACTGCTGCATTCTTGCCGGTGAAGTGCGGAGGTGCACCGGTGGTACGGCCATAGATGCGCCAAGTCTCATCCTCCAGGTTTAGGCCGGAATTGGGAGACAGCAGATCCATGTTTGCTTCCCACAGCGACTCGATGGTGCCAACGTCCTTCCAGTAGCCGTCAAAGCGGTAGGTCTGCATGTTCTCGCCGCGTGCCAGCATAGCCGGGATGATATTTTTACCGAAGTCATTGGAGGATTCCGGATTGTTCTCATCCTCGATGAGATACTTGCGCAGCTTGGACCAGGTGAAGATGTAAATACCCATGGATGCCAGCGTGCTCTTTGGCTGCGCCGGCTTTTCCTCGAACTCATAGATCGAGCCGTCCGGATTGCAGTTCATGATGCCGAAGCGCTTTGCCTCTTCCAGCGTAACATTGAGTACGGCGATGGTAGCCGCTGCATTTTTCTCTTTGTGCTGATCCAGCATCTTGTCGTAATCCATCTTGTAAATATGGTCGCCCGACAGGATCAGAACATACTCCGGATCATACTCGTCAATAAAGCTGATGTTCTGATAAATGGCGTTTGCGGTGCCTTTGTACCATTCTGACCCCTTGCCGCCCTCATACGGAGGCAGGGCATACACGCCGCCGTTCAGTCTGTCGAGATCCCATGTCTGGCCGTTTGCCAGGTACACATTGAGCACGTGCGGCTCATACTGCGTCAATACGCCAACTGTGTCAATACCGGAGTTTACGCAGTTGGACAGTGGAAAGTCGATGATACGGTATTTACCGCCGAACGGTACTGCAGGCTTTGCAACGTTCTGGGTCAGTACATACAGTCTGCTGCCACGGCCGCCAGCCAGCAGCATTGCAACGCATTCTTTCTTCCTAGACATTCTTTCTGCTCCAATCTTTGTTAGATTTCGAAGGGAGCGAAGCCCCCTCTTAACTTGATCCTTACATTTCCCACTCTATCAAAACAATGCCCTTGCCGGGCAGTGCTTGCAAAAATTTATGTTGTCACCGGGCGCAAGAACCGCACGCTGAACGCGGGTACCCGCAGCGTCAGGCGGCAAGCGCCGTCTTCCGTCTGTGCACAGCTGATTTTTTCCATCCCGGTCCCGCCGTATCCGATGTCATCGGATGAGAACGCGGTTTTCCAGCCAGCTGATGCCTCCAGCGTCAGCTGATAGCCGGATATCTCCTGCGCGGTGCAATTGACCACCGCCGCAATGCGCTCTCCAGACGGGCTGCGCCGCTCAAACGAAAACAGCCCGGGAACTTGTTCGGCGCGATCCACCCACTGAAATGCACCTGAGAGGTCATCCCACTGCCACAGCGGCGGTGTACTGCGGTAAAATAGGTTCAGGCCGCGCACATAGGCCCGCAGCTGCCGGTGCGCTTCGTAGTCCAGCACCGTCCAGTCCAGCCCATGGTGGCACGCCCACTCGGTGAACTGTGCAAATTCGCTGCCCATAAACAGCAGCTTATCCCCTGGATGCGCCATCAGGAAACCATATAACAAGCGTAAGCGGGCAAATTTTTCATGATATGTACCCGGCATACGCGCAAGCACAGAGCCTTCCCCATGCGATACCAGATCGTGCGATACCGGCAAAATATATCGTTCCCCTGCGCTGTCCAGCAGCGATACCGACAGCCAGTCTGCAAAGGCCTCCACGTCCTCCGGCGTTTTGAGCCGCTCCAACGCTTCGCGGATCCAATCGTCGCGCCACAGGTTGGAAAACCCGAGGCCGCCCAGCCGCGTCGGCTTTGTCACCGACGGCCATGTACCTGCGCTGCTCGCAATCATGCGCACATGCGGATATTGTTCCCGCATATGGTCGCATAACCTGCGCAAAAATGCCGCGCCCTCGAGGTACTGGTTCTCACCGTACCGGTTTGCCTTCCAGCTCCCGCGCTGATAATCCAAAAACAGCATCGGCTGTACCGAGCTGACGCGCAATCCATCCAAATGGAACTGGGAAACCCAGAACACAGCGGACGACATCAGGAAAGAAGCCACCTCGCCTTTCCCCAAGTCAAACCGCTGCATGCCGAATGGCATTTGATTCTCCGGCGGACAGCATTCATAGCACGGCGCGCCGTCAAAGCAAATCAATCCATGCGCATCGCTCGGGAACCCAACAGCAGGCCAATCGAGGATGACGCCCATGCCGGCCTGATGGCAGCGGTCGATGAAATACATCAAGTCGCGCGGCGTCCCATACCGGCTGGTAGCGGCAAACCATCCCAGCGGTTGGTAGCCCCAGGATCCATCAAACGGATGCTCCATGAGCGGCAGCAGCTCCAAATGCGTATAACCCATGTCGCGCGCATACGGGATCAGCTGCTCAGCCAGCTCCCGGTAGGAATAAAACGAGCTGTCCTCGCGGACTTTCCAAGAACCGAGATGCACCTCATAAATATTGACCGGCTCCGCCTCCGGCCGCGCCTGTCGCATCCATGCCTGGTCATGCCATGCATAGCCGGGCAAGCTATAATACCGCGAAGCGTTATATGGACGCGTCTCCGTATACAGGGCAAACGGATCCGCCTTATCGAAAACTGCGCCCTGTTCGGTACGGATGCTGTATTTATAACAGTCGTACCGTTCGACATCGGTCAGGAAGCATTCCCAAATTTCCGGGTCGGCCTTCAGCCGCGCCATCGGAGCAAAGTTCCGCAGCCAGCCGTTTTTCTCATTGATGACGGAAACATCCGCCGCATGCGGCGCCCAAACCCGGAATACAACGCCTTCCTGCCCCTCGCGCACCTCCCGGTGCGCACCAAGCCATTCCCACGCCCGTTGTTCTGTCCCGTCATGAAAACGGCGCAGACGGTCTACCGAAATGGTTGAACAAATTTCGCCCATTGGCTTTCCATCTCCTCTCTACAAAACACCGGTTGAACATGCAAAACTCCGAAAAGGTATAAACCTTTTCGGGGGCTAAGAGCTTGATCCGTGCACAACGCACAGACAGCCATTTGGACTTGTAGGAATATTATACAACATTTATAACAGCAAGTCCAGAAAAAATGTGAATCTTTACACAAATTTTCCCCATGTAAAATCTTATACCAACCCTCTTCCTTGTGCAACACGTAAAATCATGTCCAATGCATGGTTTGCAGCATCCCAACGGGCACGATCACGCCCCCTTGGGGACAGTATCCGACGCACCTGCGCCTTGCCCTGATAGGAAATACCAATATAGATGGTACCTGCCGGCGTTCCGTCTTCCCCGTCGTCCGGCCCGGCATAGCCGGTGATACCAATGCCCAGATCCGTACCGTATACCGCGGCAATGCCCAGCGCCATCTCACGCGCTGTCTGGCTGGATACGGCGGTAAACTGTTCCAATGTCTCCTGTTTTACGCCCAAAATCTTCTGTTTGATCTCATTGCAATATGTGCACGCGCCGCCTTTATAAAACAGCGACGCGCCAGGGACGTCGGTAATGCGCTTAGACAGCAGACCGCCGGTACAGCTCTCCGCTACCGACAACGTCAAGCCCTTTTCGGTCAGCAGTTTTGCTACAGCATGCTCCATGCTATCCACATCCACGCCATACACTGCATCTCCCAATTTGTCACAAACCTGCTGCACCGCCGGCTCCAGCAGCTGTTGCGCTTCTTGCACGCTATGCGCCTTTGCTGTCACGCGTACCATACATTCCCCATCCTTGGCATATGGCGCCAGCGTCGGGTTCGTGCTGGTTGCCATCAGTGTATGCAGCCGATCCTCCATGGCGGACTCGCCCATGCCAAAAATGCGAATCCTACGGGAGACAATGACACCGCCCGCCAATTGGGATAGATACGCCATACCAGCCGTGCGGAACATCGGTGTGCATTCCTTCGGCGGCCCCGGCAGCATCATCACATGCACGCCGTCCGCGGTAAATACACACCCCGGTGCCGTCCCCCAATCGTTGTCGAGCACCTTGCAGCCTGCCGGAAGCATGGCCTGCTTGACGTTGTTCTGCGTCATATCCTTGCCGATCTGGTCAAAAAATGCCGTGATGCGTCGCAGCGACGGCTTGTGCAGCACCAGCGTTTTGCCAAATGCCTCCGCGATGGTCTCGCGGGTCAGGTCGTCCAGCGTCGGGCCAAGTCCACCCGTTGTGATAATGAGGTCAGACCTGCGCCGCGCAATGTCCAACACTTCCCGCAGCCGTTCGGGATTATCGCCCACAACGGTCTGATAAAACAGATCGATCCCCAGCTCGTCCAGCCCCAAGGAAATCATCTGCGCATTTGTATTGACAATATCACCTAGCAGGATCTCTGTTCCCACTGCAATCATTTCGGCTTTCATTTGTATGCTCCTTTCGTCTCCAAAAAGCAAAAAACGAACAAATGCGATCGCACCTGTCCGTCCCCGGCAGAATCGCTCTGCCATATTATCATAAATACTATGGATAGTCTGTCAATTCATGCGGTATTGCGATACCGTGGTGTTATTTTACCACACATCCCATCGGTTGGCAAGTGCACCAACGTCCTTCCTGCCGGGGCGCAAAAAGAGCGCACATACTGCCGTACATGCGCTCCTGTATACCATTTTGCCAATCAACCGATAGATGCCAGAGCCGACCCCGGGATAATGCGTCCCAACTCGTCATATTCATAAAAACCCTTGCCGGTTTTCTGTCCCAGTTGCTTTGCGCGTACCATCTTCTTGAGCAGGCGCGCCGGACGGTACTTGGCATCAAAGGTCTCGTGATACATGACCTCCATGATGGCCAGGCAGACATCCAAGCCAACCAGATCGCCCAATGCAAGCGGGCCCATCGGATGGTTTGCACCCAACCGCATGGCGATATCAATGCCTTCTACCGATGCCAGGCCTTCCTCAAAAATACCGATCGCATCGTTGATCATTGGGATAAGCAAGCGGTTGACGACAAAGCCCGGTCCTTCAATTACCTGTACCGGCGTCTTTCCAATGTCCTTTGCAATCTCTTCGACGCGTTTTACCATATCATGCGTGGTCGTCATGCCCGGAATGACCTCGACCAGTTTCATGACAGCTGCCGGGTTGAAGAAGTGCATGCCAACAATTGGACGGGTCAGCTCGCCGCTGATCTCTGTAATGGACAGAGACGACGTATTGGAAGCCACCAGTGCGTTCGGATCACAGATCTCTTCAATCTGCTTGAGCAGCTTCATCTTCGCCTGAAGGTTTTCCACTGCGGATTCAATAATCAGCTCTGCATCGCGGCAGCCGTTGATATCGGTGATCGTAACCTTGCCGACGATCTCGTCAAAGCGCTCCTGTGTAATTTTGCCCTTTGCAACCATACGCTTGAGCGGCTTTTCCAAAAGCGCCTGCTTTTTGTCAAAGCCCTTGCCGGAAACGACGCACAGCTTGACCTCATAGCCTTCTGCCTGCGCAAACGCCTGTGTAATGCCAAGGCCCATGATGCCGGAGCCTACTACTGCTACTTTCATACTATGACACCCTCATTTCTGGCGCCGGGCTGCGTTTCTTTGTTCCGCAAACCGACACATCGTTTTGTTATGTTATTTTTTTAACAATCATGTTTCAACTATAGCATAGTTTGCAAGATTTTTCAAATGGTATTTCTCTGCTCGATCACGCACAGCATGGCCAAAAGCATAACGAAGTATCCGAAATCACACAGAGACATTCCCATCTTCTCGCTTCTTATGCATCACGTTTCGTGATTTTGCACAATATATTTCTATTTCCCATTATTTATTCATATATTTTTCCGTTTTTCTTTTCAAAACTTCTCTCGTGAAAGGAGGAATTTTGGCCGGAGCCTCGCTCTTGCTGCGCTCGGCTGTATACAGCAGCACATGCCCTCATGCGAAAAGGCAGGCCCTTGAAATCCGCTTGATTACAAAACGATACACTCCACGCCTTCCAGCGCTTTGGCTTCCAGTGCGGCGACATCCAGCGCGCGCTCCGCTTCCTCGACGCGCGATTTTTTCGGACGCGTGAGCGGATGCTTTGGCGTAAACACGGTGCAGCAGTCTTCATATGGCAGGATGGATGTTTCAAATGTGCCGATCTTACGGGAAATCTGTACAATTTCCTCCTTATCCATGCCGATGACCGGACGGAATACCGGGATATCGCACACAGCTCCAGTGACATTCATCGCTTCCATAGTCTGCGATGCAACCTGCCCCAGGCTTTCGCCCGTGATCAACGCGCCTGCTTCCTGCTGCTGTGCAATACGGCTTGCCAGCCGCATCATAAACCGGCGCATAATCAACGTAAACATATCCTCCGGGCAGTTGTCACGGATTGCCTCCTGAATTTCAGTAAACGGTACGACATAAATTTCCATACGGCCCGCATAATGCGTCAGCTGTTCGGCAAGCGACAACACCTTTTCCTTTGCCCGCTCCGACGTATACGGATAGCTGAAGAAATGCACGGCGCACAGCTCCAGGCCACGCTTGGCCATCATATAACCCGCTACCGGGGAATCAATGCCGCCGGACAACAGCAATGCTGCCTTGCCGTTCGTGCCAACCGGCATACCGCCTGCGCCCGGCATCTTGCCTGCATGGACATATGCTGCTTTGTCGCGCACTTCAATGGTGACGCGCAGCTCCGGGTTATGCATATCCGGAATCAGGTTCTCATATTTGTCATCCAAATCGCCGCCGATCTGCTGGCAAATCTGAATGGAATTGAGCGGGAATTTTTTATCCGAACGCTTGGCTTCGACTTTAAACCGTTCCGCACTTTCCAGCTCGTCCGCCAGATAGGTATTGACTGTATCCCAAATGGCCTCCATGCTCTTCTCACAGGCGGCTGCACGGCAAATGGCTGCAATACCGAACACGTTTTTCACAGCTTCGAGCACTTCGTCCATGTCCACGCCGTCGGCCGGCTCGACATAAATGGTGGACTGCATAACATATACCTGGCATTTGCCAACCTTTTCCACACGGCGGCGCAGATTGGCAATTAGCCTGCTTTCAAACCGGCGACGGTTCAGGCCCTTCAGCACAACCTCGCCCAGCTTTAACAACAATACTTCTTTCATATGCGATAACCTCATGTAAACGTATGATTTCTATAACAATTCATCTGCTATCTTAGCACAGCAAGCAACGGTTTGCAAGAACAAGACGCACACCTTTTATGGTGTGCGCCCGTCGTGTTGTATTATTTCCGTCCAGGTGGGGTTGCAAAGGCAAAACAAAGAAAAATCACCGCAACATAGATAATAAAGAAAGTTGACAACGGTATCGGGAACGTCCACGTCATCTGTGGATTCTGCAATGCAAACCACAAAAACGTAAAACCGACAAAAATAAGTATAATGCCGATTGCCTGCAAAATGCCACCTTTGCGCGATTCATTTTTGAGCGCCCAGCCGACAAAAAAGATTGTTGGAAGCGCCATCAGCAGTATCAACAGCACAAAGGCCAAACGTCCAATTTCAAATACCGGTGCAAACACAAACAACTTGCTCAGGACAATTAGCACAATGATTGCAATGCAACCCGCGATCTGATAGGTTCCTCTGTTCCATTTCATTGCTGTGCACCTCCTTCGCATCTACCGTTTGGGTTTCAAGGACAAAAGAAAACAAATCAAAATGATGCCGAGATACCTGATAAGCAGCTCCGAAGCCGACAGCGGAATGTTAAGCCCTCTATAATCCGTCGCCCAAACCAAAGGCCATGCGAGGATAAGTCCGCCGCCAAGCAATATGACGCCCGCCGCCTGCCAAAATGCGCTCCAACGCGATTCGTTTTTCAATGCCCAGCCAACAAAGAAACCCGTTGCGATCAAAATCCACAACCACATACCGATGAGCCTTATCGCTCCCGGTATGCCGATCGGTATTGTCAAAGCAACAAAAGCAATGCAGACAACGATGATCACACAGCCCGCAATCTTGTAGTCCCGTCTATCCCACTTATTCCGTTTCATCGCTGCGCACCTCCTTTTTGGCAAAACGCGCACCATTTTTCAGATGCGCGCCGAGGTGTTTGTCTTATTCTAAACCCAATTGTTTATCGTATTTTCCCAAATGATCGTACAGCATAAAACTGCTGCCGGTACTGCCATCATGATACCCCTCGGTACTGTTATACATTGTTCCTTTGTATACGAATCCCTTCGTATTTACCGAGATTTCGGCCAGCGTGTCGCCTTCGTCATCCTGGAACGTCAAACGATATTTCTTTCCATCGGGGATGTCCGCTTGCTCGGTATAAGTATTCGATTCCAGTTCATCCCGGATCGCTTTCATTTCCTCTGCATCAGTGATCGTGATGCTCTTGTCCGTGTCTTCCGCACGCAAAACAATTTTTTCTGTTTCCTCTAGGTCAACCGGGAATTTCTTTTGTTCCGGTATCTTCAGATCTCTATCATATTGTCCCAAATATTCATATAATTCGGAAGAATCCTGCGCGTAATATCCTAGGCCATTCGCACGATCTTCAAAGCCATTGCATTCTATTACAATACGCGCAAGCTCCGTTTTCTCGCCGTTTTGG
>JAUNIY010000066.1 GCA_030523305.1 Eubacteriales bacterium | reverse complement strand
AGAAACACACCGGATTATATCCCCAATAGTCCATCAACAGGTTGCCATCATGCAGACGGGTATCACGCATTTCATCAAATTCAAAAATCGGCATCAGCTCAACGGCATTGATTCCCAAGTCCTTCAAATACGGTATCTTTTGAATCAAACCGTCAAAGGTTCCAGGATGCGCAACGCCAGACGATTCGTGTTTGGTAAAGCCGCGCACATGCGTTTCATAAATAATCAAATCCCGCATGGGAATGTGCGGAGACCGCACGCCATTCCAGTCAAAACTGGAGGATACAACGCGTGCACGATAGCCTGACGCATAATTTGGCCTGGTACCCCAAGCGGATTGACCGGCAACTGCACGGGCGCACGGATCAAGAATCAAGTTATTTTTGTCAAATAACATACCATTTTCAGGATCATATGGACCATCCAAACGATACGCATATTCAAATTCACCAATGTCCAGCCCAAAAACAATCATCGAATACACATTGCCTATGCGATATTCATCTGGAAAAGGGAGCACGGCAAACGGTTCCTTTGCGCGCCGCCGAAAGAGTACCAGCTCAACGCTTGTCGCTCCTACCGAAGAGATGGTAAAGTTCACGCCATTGGGCAGTTCAAATGCGCCATTTTGTAAATAATAGCCTTGGCAGGTCTGCAACCCTGCAATTTCCCGCATGCGCGGGTTAAACGTATGCTGATTGTATATATGCACCACTGACAAGTCCGTCAAATCCTTTCCGTATGAAACTGCTGTATTTCGTCCCTGTTCAGCCATGTATTTCACCCCATTTTCAGATAACGAAAGCTATAATGCACCAGTATAATAATCATGTTACTATTATTGCCTGTTTTTCCAAAAATGTCAATTATTTTTCACAAATGTTACCCCCTGCATCCTGTTTTTTTCACGTTTATTATACAGATAACTCTATCGTGTTGAAATACGTTGTCTACATGCTTATTGTTTTCCTACGGATTTTTGCTATAATGGAACTAAGCTTTGATGATTGATGCAACAGGCAAAGGAGAAAAGAAATGTATACAATTCGTCATTTTCTACGGCCCGACTCGTTGGAGGAAGCATATCAGACACTCCTTCACGCACGCAACAACACGGTGCTGGGCGGATGTATGTGGCTGCGCTTGGGAAAACGCGCCATTGGCACGGCGATTGACCTATCATCGCTGGGCCTAGACCAGATCACAGATACCGGTGATTGCATTGAAATCGGCGCTATGGTCACGCTGCGCCAGCTGGAAACCAGCGGGTTGTTACAGCAATATTTTGGAGCGCTGTTTTGCGATGCTGTTTCCGGCATCGTCGGTACACAATTCCGCAACACTGCCACTGTCGGCGGAAGCATATATGGGCGCTTCGGTTTTTCCGATGTATTGACTGCATTTTTGGCGCTTCCCACACAAATCAAAACCTGCCGCCACGGCATCCTTCCTCTGGAGGAATTTGCTTCGCTTCCATATGAAAAAGATATCGTGGAATGTCTGATCCTGCCAAAGCAGGCTGTAACCTGTTCCTATCAGCACATCCGGTTTCAGGCAACAGATTTCCCGATCCTAGCTTGCGCTGTAGGCATGCAGGCAGACAATACCTATCGCATCGCTGTGGGCGCGCGTCCGGCAAGGGCCTGCGTCGCTTATGTCGGCACAGCCCCGGATCCCGATGTGATTGCAGAATCCTTACCATATGCAGATAATATGCGCGCCAGCGCGGCATACCGCCGCCAAGTCTGTCCTGTCTTGATCCGTCGCGCTCTGGAGGAGGTTCAGATATGCAAGTAACCATAACAATCAACGGAAAAAAATATACCCGACTGATTGAACCAGATATGACATTGTATTCCTTTGTCCGGGATTGCGGCTGTTATTCCGTCAAATGCGGCTGTGAAACGACCAATTGCGGTTTGTGTACTGTATGGATGGACGGTAAGCCGGTACTTTCCTGCTCTGTTCTGGCTGCACGCGCAGAAGGACATACCATCACTACGCTGGAAGGCGTACAGGCAGATGCCAAGGTCTTTACTGATTTTCTTACAGCGGAAGGTGCTGAACAATGCGGCTTCTGTTCCCCCGGTTTTATTATGAATGTCCTTGCCATGAAGCGTGAATTGGCACATCCAACCGAAGCGGAAATCAAACAATTTTTATCCGGGAACCTTTGCCGCTGTACCGGCTATACAAGCCAGATGCGCGCCATCCGGAGATACCTGGAGGTGGAACCATGAAATACGTCAATACCGCAGTCAAAAAGCTGGATGCTGACGCGCTTGTCCAAGGTAAGCCGGTTTATACCGATGATATTGCGTCCAAGGACTGCCTGGTAATTAAGCTACTGCGCTCCCCTCACGCCCATGCGAAAATCACAGATATTCATACCACAGTTGCCGAAAAGGTCCCCGGTGTGGAATTGATCCTTACTTATAAAAATGCGCCGCACCACCGTTATACTTCCGCCGGTCAGACCTATCCGGAATGGTCCCCATATGACCGCGTGCTGTGTGATGATACCATGCGTTATGTCGGCGATGTCGCCGCCGTTATTGCCGCCGATACCGAAAAGCATGCAGAGCAAGCATGTAAGCTCATCAAAGTGACCTATGAAGTCTTAGAGCCGGTACTGGACTTTGAAACTGCCAAAGACAACGCTGTTCGCGTACACGACGATGACAGCTTTGCCAAGACTCCATTTGGTTATGCACCAGAGCGCAATCTGATCTGTACCGGTTGTGAGGATTTTGGCAATTTTGAGGAAGAATACGAAAAATGCGCTTATACGGTAGATTGTACGTATTACACGCCTGCGCAGCAGCAATGTATGATGGAAACATTTCGCTCCTATGCGTACATGGAATATTCCGGAAGGCTTACCATTGTCTCTTCCACCCAAGTACCTTTCCATGCCCGCCGGCATGTGGCAACGATGCTGGGTATCCCTTATACCAAGGTTCGTGTCATCAAGCCGCGCATTGGCGGCGGTTTTGGTGCAAAACAAACCTCCGTTTCAGAATTTTATCCGGCAGCTGTCACCTGGATCACGGGCAAACCATCTAAGCTGTTGTTCACTCGGCAAGAATCCTTTGCATGCTCCAACAGCCGACATCAGATGCGGATACGGGTACAGGCTGGATGTGACGAACAGGGCCATGTCACGGCGATCCATATGCAATCATTGTCCAACACTGGCGCATACGGTGAGCATGGTTCCACTGTTGTCGGCCTGGTCGGACACAAAACCATCCCGTTATATAACAAATTAAAGGGCGGACGATTTTCCTGGGATGTTGTGTACACCAACATCGAGCCCGCTGCGGCTTTCCGCGGTTATGGCGCAACCCAGGGCACCTTTGCGCTAGAATCCACAGTCAATCAGTTGGCAGAAAAAGCCGGCATTGATGCCGCCGAAATGCGGCTGCGCAACATTGCAAAAGAAGGCGCAGAGGTGTTTATGACCCACGAAATCAAATACATCAACTCCACCGGCTTGCACGGTTGCATTACACGCGGCATGGAACTGAGCGGCTGGAAGGAAAAACCACACCGCTGGATCACTCCAGAAGGCAAAATCCGTGGTATGGGTATGGCAATTTGTATGCAGGGTTCCGGTATTGCCAATGTTGATACCGCTTCGGTCGAGCTGCGGTTGGAAGATTTCGGCTTTTACACACTGATGATCGGCGCAACCGATATGGGAACTGGTTGCGATACAATTTTTGCTCAAATGGTCGCAGACTGCATGCACTGCCCACTGGAAAAGGTTATGGTGCATGGCGTCGATACCGATGTCTCCCCTTATGATCCGGGTTCCTATGCTTCCGCTTCCACGTATGTTACCGGCATGGCTGTTGTCAAAGCCTGCGATACCATGCAAAAATTGATTGTGGAAGAAGCTTCCCGCATCATGGATTGTCCGATCGATACGCTGAAGTTTGACGGCTCTGCAATTGTCTCAGAAAACGGCCAATCCCTTTCCTTGGATGATCTAGCGTGGAAACTGGTAGCCGGGCCGCAAACACATCAGCTGGTAGCCACCGCTTCCAATGGCTCCCCTATCTCCCCGCCTCCGTTTATGGCAGGCTTTGCCGAGGTTGAAGTCGATCCGGAAACCGGCAAAACCGATATCGTCCAAATGACCGGTGTGGTTGATTGCGGTACGACGATCAACCGTGCTTTGGCAAGGGTGCAGACTGAGGGCGGATTGTCCCAGGGAATCGGTTTCGCCCTGTTTGAAAATGTCCAATTTCAGTCCAACGGTAAAATGATGACGGATAGCTTTATGAACTATAAAATCCCAACCCGCATGGATACTGGTAACATTGTCGTCGATTTCTCCGAAAGCTACGAACCGACCGGGCCATTTGGTGCAAAATCCATCGGCGAAGTGGTCATCAACACACCTGCCCCAGCTATTGCGCAGGCTGTGTATGCCGCAACGGGCGTACGGGTCACCAGCCTGCCAGTAACGCCGGAAAAAATCTTTATGGGTATGAGAAAAAAATAGCAGACCGCATAACAAAGACGGGCTGTCCTGCATCGATGCTGACAGCCCGTCCTTTTTGATCTCTTTTGGTGCGTTCCCTTATTTCGCTCTACTGGACCAGCGTATATTACAGGATGGCGCAAAAATATGCTGCGTAGCTCACAAGCATCAGGCACCCAGCCCAACGGCCTAGCTTATGGTTTTTCAAACAACATAGGAATAGCAGGACACCCGCGCCTATTGCTACCATCGTATCGAATCGGAAAGCGGGTGCAAATGGGATTGGGACAATGAGTGCAGATAACCCAACAACGAACAGGATATTAAAGATATTGCTTCCTACAATGTTTCCGATTGCAATATCCGCATTTCCCTTTCGCGCTGCTGTGACCGAGGTAAATAACTCCGGCAGCGACGTACCCAGCGCGACAATCGTCAACCCGATAAACCGGTCGCTCATGCCGCAGAATTGCGCAATTGCTGTCGCAGCATCAACTGTAACGTCACTGCCAAACACAATCAACACAAGGCCAATGGCTGCACCAGCAAACGCTTTCCACACCGGTATATGCCGGTTTACCTCGTCTTCTTCCTCCGGATTCTTCTTTGCCATACGGAACAAATATGCCAAATATAGCAAAAACAGTACAATCAAAAGGATACCATCATACAGGTTTACTGTTTCATCCAGTCCGAGGACAAGCAAAACAACCGATATTCCAATCATAAATGGGATTTCCACCCGCACGGTAGAACGTGCAACCGACAACACCGTCAAGACAGACGTGACGCCCAATATAATCAGCACATTCAGAATGTTGCTGCCCACAATATTTCCGATGGTGATATCCGCACTTCCTTTGAGCGCCGCTGTAATGCTGACAGCCGCTTCCGGTGCGCTTGTCCCCATGGCAACAATCGTCAAACCGATCACCAACTGCGGTATGCCAAATTTTCTCGCGATCGCGCTTGTTCCTTCCACAAAGAAATCCGCACCCTTGATCAGCATACAAAAGCCGATCACCAAAAGCAATACTTGCAGTACAATACCCATACATGAAACCTCCCTAAATGACTGCATTGGCCTCATTTGCAGACAAAAAAGCGAGACCAATGCTGCAACATAATCTTGCAGCAAAGTCTCGCTACTTACTTACAAACCGAATTCATAAAGAATTGTACTGACGGCAATGTAAACACGAATCCATCGTGCCAGCTACTCCCTTTGCGATACACCCTATTATAGCAGTCCATCCAGCTTCCGTCAAGACCACGATTCAAATTTTGTCACATTTCCCCGCGCCCGGCACCGGGATGGATCCACTTTACCGTTCATTACCAATCCCTGCCAAATCCTTAACCACCTCACCAGCCAAAATCAATCCCATCACTGACGGTACAAAGGCAAGGCTGCCCGGCGCCTGTGTCTTCGGCTTCCCTGGTCGGCCAGATACTGCCTCGGTTGTAATTGTCCGGTTTAGCACCGCTGGCTCCTCTTTGGAATATACTACCTTTAACCGGTAAATCCCGCGTTTTTTCAGTTCCTTCCGCATGACGCGTGCCAATGGATCCATTGTGGTTTTACTGATGTCCGTCACTTCAAACCGGGTTGGATCCAGCTTATTCCCCGCTCCCATTGCACTGATAACCGGGATTCCTGCCTGATTGGCACGGCTGACAAGCTCCAGCTTGGCTGAAACGGTATCAACCGCGTCTATAATATAATTGTACACCTGCAAATCCACGCTGTCGGCAGTTTGCGGCAAATAGAACATCTGATGGGCCGTCACTTGGCACGCCGGATTGATATCCAAAATATGTTCGCGCATGACATCAGTCTTTTGTTTGCCAAGCGTGGCATGCGTTGCAACCAATTGTCGATTGATATTGGAAAGCGATACCGTATCATCGTCAAACAAATCCAATGCGCCTATGCCGCTGCGTGCCAGCGCATCTGCCGCATGTCCGCCGACGCCGCCGATGCCGAACACTGCGACCCTCGCCTTTGCCAGCTTCTGCATGGCATCTGTACCCAGCACAGCCTCCGTACGCACAAATTCTTCCATCGCTGCTCCTCCATGATGATTGTTTTAGGATAGGCCATCATTCTGTTTGCTGCCATTTCCTGTTGCGTATTGCATTATCTTTCAAATATTGTTATACTACTTTGGTAGGTATTCCAACCATATAGTAAGGGAGAGGACCATATGTCTCAATTCAATGACCGTCTGGACGATATCGTCCGCCAGCTACAGGCGGGCTACCAATCCAGTGAATTATTTTTTAATAAAGACGGTTTGGAACGTCCAAACCGTGCTATTATTATCGATATTCTCGACGATTTCCGCAAACTATTGTTTCCAGGCTATTTTGGCGTGGAACAGCCGACGCGCACCTCCGCCCCGTATTTTGCAGGACAAATGCTAACGCATATTTACGACCGGCTATACCCGCAGATTAAGGCTGCGCTCGCTTATGCGCAAGGTGGCCTGACTGCTTCGGTCGATATCCGTGCGGAAGAAGCTGCCACAGAACTGATGATGGAACTGCCGCGCCTGCAAAAGCTTCTGCTCATCGATGTAGAAGCCGCACTCAACGGCGACCCCGCAGCCGGAAGCAAGGAACAGATTATCCTTTCTTATCCAGGCCTCCGTGCGATTTTTATTTACCGCATTGCGCATGAACTGTACATTCGCAATATCCCGTATATCCCGCGTATTATGACCGAACATGCACACAGCCGCACCGGCATCGATATCAACTCTGGCGCAACCATCGGCGAATATTTTTTCATCGACCATGGTACCGGCGTTGTCATCGGCGAAACCACCAACATTGGCGATAATGTAAAGATCTATCAAGGCGTTACGCTGGGTGCGCTTTCCACCCGTGCTGGTCTGAAGCTAGCAGGTAAAAAGCGGCATCCGACCATCGAGGATGACGTTACCATCTATTCCAACGCCTCTATCCTCGGGGGTAACACGGTGATCGGTCGTGGTTCTACCATTGGCGGCAGTGCGTTTATCACTGCATCCATCCCGCCGTTCTCGCGTGTCAGTGTGAAAAATCCAGAACTGACTGTGGATGATTTCGGCGAAAAAGCTTATGAAGCCAGCGGAAACGAATCCATCCAATAAAACACAACAGCCGGAGCGGTTCACCATACTGCCCCGGCTGTTTTTACGCTAAATCGAATAAAAATCGCCCATAGCCTGGCTGCGTTCCACAAGATCTGCCAATGTAATGTGGTCCACAACGCCATTGATTGCATCATTGAGCTCGCGCCATACAGTCATGGTCACACAACTATCTGCCTTGGCGCAGTTTTCTACGCCATCCTCTACACAGGCAACCGGCGCAAGCGATCCTTCCGTTAAGCGCAGGATATCCCCTACTGTGTATTCCTTTGGCGATCTCGCCAAACGATAGCCGCCTGACGAGCCGCGGACACTTTTGACAAATCCGGATTTCGCCAGTATCCCAATGATCTGCTCCAGATATTTTCCGCTGATATTCTGCCGCTTTGCAATGGTTTTTAATGCAATATTTTCCCCCGTATCATGAATCGCCAGATCAAGCATCAGGCGCAGTGCATATCTGCCTTTTGTCGAAACTCTCATAACTGGTTCCCTCCTAATCCCTATTATACACTAGGATTTCTATATTTTCAACGAAAGATTTTAAAATTTGCAGAAATCTTTTGCATATCGGGCGAAATATTGTGCCAATACATAGTATGATCGGCTTTGCGGCATACTTCCTACGAGGTGATTTTATGTCAAAGCAACATGAAAGTGCTCTTCCGGACGACCTTCGTATCGACCCCCAGCAACGCTTGTGCCCAAAATTCGACAACACCAGTATTGCTACCTTTCCAGTGGCTTCCAGAAAAGAAATGGGCGTGCGCGTCGTAGACAATTGCGCCGAAGAGCATATTATGTAACGCCTGCCGCCTTGCGGCGGCGTCTATCTTGTTATTCTATATGAAGACATTCTCGTTGACTCTTCCCGTCTTTGCCTGTTCATCGCATCATTTTTTATATTTTTTCTCTTTACACAGAATTTACACTTGTAACCGTGTTAAAAAGATGTTATGATATACCCTGATGTTATATACATACGGAGGAACTAATTATGAAAAAGCCGGGCGCAATCATTGTGACCTGTTTTCTGGGCTTAACCTTGGCTGCCTGCAGCAATTCTGCCCCCTCGCCTACTTCCCCAGGCTCTGCTACGGGAAGCGGCTCAGCTGTGATAGAACCGGAAACTCCTTCCATCGGCTCCGCAGAGGATACCGGGTCTTCCACTGCACAAAACGATCCAAATACACGTATATTCCGCGATTGCACGATCACGATAACAGGATACAGCCTCAGCACAGACGAAAACGGGGATTCAGCGCTCCGTGTAGAGTATCTATTTGAAAACAACTCCCAATCATCCGCTTCGTTCAGCACGACGGTCATCCCCAATGCGTATCAGGATGAAACCGGCACATACGAGGAAGCCCTCTCCTATACAACACCAGCGGAAGCAGATCTAGCGTATTCCGCTTTGCTCAAGCGGATACAGCCGGGCGAAACAACTACCTGCGCCGGTTACTACAAGCTGGAATCGGCGGAGACACCCGTCTATCTGAAGATCGTTGACCTGCGGGACAGCTCAGCCGAGGCGCTTACGTGTACCATTGATATTGCAAAGCTGTTTGAGGAATCTACCCATTCTGCGGATGTTTCCTCTACGGACGGCTCGGCAGACAGTGCCACAGATACTGCACAACAGCAATAGCTCATTCATACAGATTTTTTATTTGTATATCAAAAGACATTTCTTTCACGTGCTTGGAAATGTCTTTTTTCTATCAACGTTATCTTCCGCGATACTGTTACAGAAAAAATGCGGTGCAGCGACTTTTTTTGCCGCTGTACCGCATTTTTATTTTATAACGCATTGATTGTATCTGTTATCTCCATATTTCGCATCCGTTTCGCCGGGGAATAAACCGCAAGCACACACGAAATCAAAACCAACAACAATATCACTGCAAGCGGAATCACCGGAATGTTCCAGCTTCCGCCAAAATGTGTTATAATCACTATTTTATAAAATACATAGTGCAGCAACAACCCAAAAGCTGTTCCGACTGCCAAACCACACACAGCATACGTAACCGCCTCGGCTGTTATCATCCGCGTAACCTGCGCGTGTTCCATGCCGACAGCACGCATTGCCCCATACTGCTTGATCCTGGCTGTCACGCTCATGGAAATACTGTTCATAATGTTAAGCACAGTTATAAGAGAAATAATTGCCAGGAAACCATATGCTGCAAGACGAAGCACCCAATAGCTGCCATAGCTCTCACTATTTTCCTGTCTACGGTCTAGAAAAGTGTTTTCCCCTATCAAGCTGTGGATTTCGTTTACCGTGGTTTCCGTTGCATCTTTTGCCAAAATGACATTCACCATGAGATAGCTTTGCTCGCCTGTCACACGTGTAAACGTTTCTTCCGAGCAGACTACGGTCGGAGAATTGCTGATTGTTCCGATCCCTTCTGATACGACGCAGGCAATTTCCAGTTCTTCGTCACCTATCTGTATCCGATCTCCTACATCCAAATGACTGTCCTGGCTGAAAATAGCCATCGCATAATGGGAATCTCCATAAATCTTAGATAGATCGCCGCTTGCCACTGATTTTTCTGAACTGTTCAACATAAAGTCCTCATAGGAAACCAGATCAATTGCCTGCTCCGTCCCGTTGATCTTTGCCGGACACGCAATGTTATACATCGTTCCAAACGCATGCTCTACCCCAGGCAGCTCATCAATCTGCACGGCAAGCTTTTTTCCTATGGAATTGGTATTTTCCGGGCTTGAAATCGTGATATCCGGTGTAAAATCGCTGGTTGACGGCACCAATCGGCGAGTCACATCAAGACAAGCGGAGAATATCAATAACAGTATAATCGTAAGTGCAAAAGACCCAGATATAAGAATCAGGTTTTTCCTGGCTGACACCGCATGATGGATACCAAGACTGGTTTCAATCCGGAAAAACCGGGTTCCCGCCGCATGCCGCTCATGCTTCACAGTTTCTGTATTTCCGGATACTGCTGCTACAGGGGAAACCTTTGCAGCCCGTTTTGCAGGAGCATGGGCTGCAATAAATACGGTGACAATGCCAATGGCAACACCGCAGACAATACCAACGACACTCACTGCAAAAAGCGGCATATACGCCCATTCGCCTTTCACGACAAACCGCAATATCGCCGCAAGAATCCAGCTCACCACAACCCCCAACAGGCACCCCATGGGAATCGCAGTGATACACCAATTGAGAGCTTCCAGCCTGACATACCGCATAATCTGTTTTTTGCTTGCGCCAATGCATCGCAGCATGCCGAAAAAATTTGTCCGTTGCGCCACATTGCTATTGATGCATCCAGAAATCATCAGGACGCCGGAAGCCAATATCAACAAAAAACAAATCATCACCAATGGATAAATATTTTTTACGCTTTCATTGCTGCTGGCTCCCAAAAGCCCCAAAACAGCCGTGTTTTCATCTATATTTTCATCGGTAAGCCCATATTGCTCTTTGATGTTGGCAATCACTTGCTGGATATTGGTATCTTCTGTAAACTGAATATAGTAGTTCGGTGTCTCCGTTTCTCCGTTTATGCTGCGAAGCTTTTCCCATGCTGTTTCGTCCATATAGCCGCAGCATCCGTCGATGTCGCTGTTAAATTCCGTATCATCCTCGCAAAAACCAGATACCGTATAACTGACATCTCCCGCAGGCGTATGCAAGATCATTTCGTCACCGACACCAATGGAAAATAGCTTCTTTGCATCTGCACTCAGCATAATTTCATGATCGTTTTGTGGGAAATTGCCCTCTGTATGATAATTTCTAATGTTTGAAATATACGACTCCTCACAGCCGTATAACACAGCTTTTCTATCTTCAATATTATATTCCTGCTGCGCGTCTGGATTGATCTCTCCCACCCACGTCGCTACAGCGACATCAGAACGTCCTCCTATCCACTCGGCTTCTGCCTGCGGCACATCTTGCAGCACAATATGATAATTTCCGTGCTTCGCAATCATCGCGTCTGTTTCCGATCCAAGCCACATATCTGTGATAGAAAAAAGCGCTGTTACCAAAAATACCGCAAGAATAATGCAAATGCGCGTCATACGGCTCTGACGTCTGTGTACGCGCGCCGAGATTGGGACAAGGCTTAAATAGCTTTTCATTCCCGGCACCTCCCCAAATCGGTCAATACGCCGTCTGATACCTGCAGCACCCTATCTGCCGTTTGGGCAATGCTACGATTGTGTGTAATCATAATAATCGTCTGTTCATACTTCTTTGACGCCTCTTTCAGCAGAGCTATGACCTCGCTGCTGTTTTGGGAATCCAGATTCCCTGTCGGTTCATCGGCGAGGATGAGGGACGGACGCGTCATCAACGCACGCCCAATCGCCACCCGCTGCTGTTGTCCACCGGACAGCTGGCTCGGCAGATGGTTGCGCCGCTCTTTCAGGTTGAGCACCGTCAACAATTCTTCCAAATAAATTTGATTTGGTTTCTGATAATCCAGCAAAACAGGGAAAATCATATTTTGTTCCACAGTCAGCTCCGGGATCAGATTGAATGCCTGGAAGATAAACCCGATATTCCTGCGCCGGAAAATCGTAAGGGATTTTTCTTTCATCGAAAATGTATCCTTACCGTCAATCAGCACTTTACCCGAAGTTGGCGCATCCAGCGCGCCTAACATATTGAGGAGCGTTGTTTTGCCGGATCCAGATTCCCCAACAATGGCCACAAACTCCCCTTTTGGAACTGTAAAGCTGACATTCTTCAATGCATGGACAGCTGTTTCACCGCTGCCGTAGGTTTTGGAAATAGATTGTACTTCTAATAAATCCATTGAAATAAGCACCTCTTTCTTGTATCCTGAGTTCTTTTCCAGCATATCATCTATATCCTACGACAACATGACAGCAAGCCTACAATTTTGTAGGAATCAAAAAATTCAGGACAAAGGCAGTCCCTTCTCCCAGCTTGCTATCCACCTCTATTGTACCGCTGTGGGCCTCAACGATCATTTTTGCGAGTGGCAGCCCCAGCCCGATCCCCTGCTTGTCCTTGGAAAACCGGCTGCGGTAAAACCGTTTAAAAATATGATGCAAATCTTCCGGATGAATACCACAGCCGTTATCCATTATCTTCATCTGCACCATGGATGCAGACTGGTTCCATTCAATCCGTACAAAATTTCCTCTTTCTGTATGATCAAAGGCGTTTTTCACAATATTTTCTACCGCTTCTATCATCCAGTCATGGTCACAAAGCAAGGAAACATCCGCTTCCCCAGACAGAACCAGATCCTTTCCCTCCTGCTTTGCACGGTAGGCAAAATGTAATTCTACCTCTCCCATCATATCCGCCACATTTTCGGAAGTCTTTTCCAACACAATAGAGCCTGCATCCAGCTTTGTAATCTTTAACAGGTTCTGCACCAACGTTTCAATCCGGTCAAGTTCCCTTTCCGACATATTTGCAAACTCCTGTAGTTCTGGCATCCCCTCCGTCTCTCCTTGCAAAAGCCCATTGTAAATATTCAATGCGGCAAGCGGCGTTTTCAGTTGATGTGAAATATCCGATATGGTATTTTTCAAAAACTGCTTTGATCTCCGTTCATTTTCCGCGCTTGCATTGAGAATCGCCGCCATAGAATTTACCTCATGGAATAGCCGGTATAGCTCACCCTCTTCATCGCATGCAATCCTCGCTTCTCGATTGCCAGAAATATATTCCGTAATCTGCGCCACAGCATGCTCCATAATTTCATTTTGCTCTTTGAAATATCCATAGCATACCACCAATATCGCAATACACATAACCAAAGCACACAATAGGATGCATACCGCCGCATTGGGAACCCTGAAAGCGATGCATAATACAGAAATCAAAAAAAATCCCAGCATGCAAAACACGATTTTACAGAACAACGCTTTCTTTTTTTCATCTACCAGGATTTTCATGATGCACCTCATTCCGCTGTATTCCATTTATATCCCATACGACGGACTGTCACAATTCTT
>JAUNIY010000065.1 GCA_030523305.1 Eubacteriales bacterium | reverse complement strand
CATTCCGGTTGATTGGGACTACAGCATCCCATATGGGTTGTTGTACAGTCAGGACGCTCCGGAGGATGTACTGCGTTTTGTTGAAACTGTGAAAAAAATACTATAAATAACAAAATCAGGGACAAGCCCGGTCTGTGTAGATTTCGCTTCACAATGTTTTGCAAATATGATATAATAAACGCGAAGGGAGGGTATGTTATGATTATGTTAATTCCCTCTGTATATTTCTGGCTAATCGTGCTCATCGCCTGCCTGATTGCCGAAGCGTGTACCACGCAGCTGCTGACGATCTGGTTTGCTGTCGGATCGGTGGGCGCGTTGATTGCAGCGGCATTGGGGTTCAATGAAGCCGTCCAGCTCGGCGTATGTCTGGTACTCTCATTTGTGCTTCTGTTGCTGCTCCGGCCGCTTGTACGCAATGTGTTGCATCTTCGTCAAGATAGAACCAATGCCGATCGCATTTTGGATCAAACTGCGGTTGTCATCCAGACGATTGACGAACGAAACGGTACGGGACAGATTCGACTGATGGGCCAGGTATGGACTGCCAGGGCTTTACAGAAAGATGAAGTAATTGCAACAGGCGAAACCGTAGTCGTGCGCCGGATTTCTGGCGTCAAGGCAATGGTGGAACGCTTGGAGCAGAATGATAAGGAGGTATCATGAGATGGGTTATGTTATATTGATTTTGGTGCTGATTGTATTGGTTGTCCTGGTTTCCAATGTTAAAATTGTGCCACAGGCAAAAGCATATACAATTGAGCGTTTGGGCTCTTATCAGGGCACCTGGCAAACAGGATTGCATTTTAAAATTCCGTTGATTGAGCGCATTGCCCGGAAGGTGACGCTGAAAGAACAGGTGGTTGATTTCGAACCACAGCCGGTTATCACCAAGGATAATGTTACGATGCAAATTGATACGGTTGTGTATTTTCAGATTACAGATCCGAAGCTGTTCACCTATGGTGTCGAAAACCCAATGGCGGCCATCGAAAATCTGACTGCAACAACGCTTCGAAATATCATTGGCGATCTGGAACTGGATGAAACATTGACATCCCGCGATGTGATCAATACAAAAATGCGTTCTATTCTGGATGAAGCTACCGATGCGTGGGGTATTAAAATCAACCGCGTTGAGCTGAAAAACATCATCCCACCGAAGGCGATTCAGGAGTCGATGGAGAAGCAAATGAAAGCCGAGCGCGAACGCCGTGAGGCTATCCTGGTGGCGGAAGGACAGAAACAGTCTGCCATTCTTGTCGCGCAGGGCGAAAAGGAATCCATGGTATTGCGCGCAGATGCAAAACGGGAAGCGCAGATCAAGGAAGCGCAGGGCCAGGCAGAGGCCTTGATGACGGTGCAGAAGGCCTTGGCGGATTCCCTGGTGCTTTTGAACGAAGCTGCGCCAAATGACCAAGTTATCCGTTTGAAAGCGTTGGAAGCGTTTCAAAAAGCTGCGGATGGCAAAGCGACGAAGATTATTGTTCCATCGGATATACAAAACCTTGCAGGATTGGTCACTTCGATCAAGGATGTTGCCAGCACAGATATCCAACCATCATCAAAATAATTTTTTCCAGTACCTTGCGCGAGCAGGGTACTGTTTTTTTTTATTATGTCAAGACAAGCTCTATTTTTCAATGGTATTATGAGTTAGAACCTATAGGTATATATATGTGAACCGATCGAGACTACCGAAATTTGATTTCTATTGTTATACTATGTATAAAGAAAATACAAGAGCAGACGCCAGAACATTTTCAAACATTGTGCATTTTGTACAAAACCTGCTGTTGAAATTTGATGGGAAATGCCGTGTTGACAAGAGCGTCATAATCGTGTACACTAATATGCAAGGATTGTTACTCTCATGAGGCATTACCGTTTTAGTCGATAAGACTTGGTATGTGTTGCATGGGAGTCTTTTCTTTTATTGGAGAATATTGGTTATGCTTGTTTTGAAGAAAATTAACAACAATGTTGCTGTTTGCAAGGATGGAAATCAACGAGAACTCATTGCTTTCGGCAAAGGTATCGGATTTCAAGCAACGCCCTACGAATTGACAGACTTAAGAAAAGTTGAGCGGACGTTCTACGATGTCCCGCCTCAATACATCTCGCTTTTGAGCGACATACCGTACGAGGTTGTCCAGTTCACGGCGCGGCATTTGCTGGAAATCCAGGACGAGTTGCCTTATGAGACAAACGCCAGCTTGGCGCTCACCTTGGCAGACCATATTGCGTTTGTCATTGAGCGGTCGAAAAAAGGGATTTACGTCCGCATGCCGTCGATATACGAGCTAGAGCTGAATTATCCGCTGGAGGTCAAGATTGGAAGATATTTTGTATCTGCCGTAAAACGGGAATTTAAAGTCCGGCTTCCCAAAAGTGAAATACAAGGAATCGCAATGCATTTCATCAATGCGCGCGACCGATTGCGGATTGAGAATGTGCCTTGCATTGAACAGCACTTTGAAGAAATTTTACAGAAAACGACCAAAATCATCGAACAGGAATTTCATATCCGGGTCCGGCAAGATACGTTTAACTATTCGCGTTTCGCCATGCACCTGCAATACCTGTTAAACCGTGCGTTTGAACAGAAGCCCATTGACAGCAGCAATTTACAGATGTATCAATCCGCTTGCGACGAGTTTCCAGATATTGCGCATTGCGTAGACAGGATTTGCGATTACTATGACAGAACATGGAAATTCAACCTGTCGGAAGAGGAAAGGCTGTACCTGATTATGCACGTCAATCGTGTATGTGCAAAGTGATAAAAAAGAATATATGGATTGTAACCCCGTTGAGTTGGGGGCATGACCTTCTATCGAGCGCGCTATATTTCTGTATGCCTGCGCCAAAAAGAAGGTCATTTTTTGTGTTTTGAAGAAAAGCGATTCAAATGTCCGCGGCGTTTCGATGAGACGGTATGAAAACAGGATGAATCTTTTGTAAAAAGACAAACCGTTCCGCGCTTGTTGAAAGAAGCGGATATCCGATTTTTCAAATCTGTCAGAAGCTTTTCTTTGGAATAAATCATGAAGGGGACGCTGCACAAGCCCTGTGTGGCCATACCTGAGAAAAAAGAGATATGTGAGGAGGATTTATATGGATTACTCACCAACCGCAAAATCGATCTTGCAGAAGGTCGGCGGAGAGGCGAACATCGTCAGCGTAAATCACTGCATGACGCGTCTGCGCTTAGTGTTAAAGGACGAGAGCATTGTCAAAGACGAGGAGATTAAAGCCATAAAAGGCGTTGTCGGCGTCATGCGAAAGGGCGGGCAATACCAGATCGTCATTGGCAATGAGGTTGCGAAGTGCTATCAGGAGTTTCTCAAGCTAGGAAGCTTTGGCGATACAAAGGGCGCGGCACCGGCAAAAAAGGGAGGAAACCCGATTTCTATCATCCTAGATGCGATTTCAGGTAGTATGTCTCCTGTCATTCCAGCCATCATTGGCGCCGGTATGATCCAAGTTCTGAATATTATCCTGGGATGGTTCCTACCGGCAGACAACCAGACCTTGCAACTGCTGAGCGTCATCGGCAACACAGCATTTTATTTCCTGCCGGTTCTGGTAGCATACTCCGCAGGACGGAAATTTGGCGCAAATCCGGTTCTGGTTACGGCCGTTGTTGCGATTCTCATCCACCCGAATTTCATCAGCTTGACCGGAGCAGAGGGCGGCATCAACTTCCTCGGCATTCCGGTTACCAGCTTTGACTATTCTTCCAGTATTATTCCCGCTATCCTGACCGCATGGGTTATGAGCTATATTGAGCGGCTGATCGAAAAGATCACCCCAGCGTTTACCAAAAACTTCTTAAAGCCCATGCTGATTATTCTGATTTCCACCCCGATTGCGTTTCTGATCCTTGGCCCGCTCGGTTCGATTATCGGCAACGGCCTGGCTTCTGTTTTGGTATTCATCCAGTCTCATGTCAGCATTGCGTCTTACATCATCATGGCGGCAGCTATGCCGTTCATCGTTATGACCGGTATGCATTGGGCATTCATTCCAGTGGTATTTGCCGCTTTGGAGACACCAGCAGGCGAATCTCTGATGCTCCCGGCAATGCTGATCAGCAATGTGGCGCAGGGCGCTGCTTGCCTGGCTATCGCATTTAAGGCAAAGAACGGCGATCTCAAGCAGTTGGCAGCATCTTCGGCTGTTTCCGCTCTGTTTGCCGGCGTCACCGAACCTGGCTTGTATGGCGTCACCATGCCGCTCAAGCGCCCGTTGGCTGCTCTATGCATTTCCAGCGGTATCACTGGTTTGATTGCCGGCATCATGCAAGTTTCGGCAAGCTCATTTGCTTCTCCGTCTTTGCTGGCTTTGCCAATTTTTGTCCGTGCAGATGACCCCAGCAACTTTATGATGGCAGTTGCCTGCGCAGCGATCTCTATTGTACTCACCTTTGTTGTAACCTGGGTCATGGGCTTCAAGGAAGAAGAACGCAACTGATGTCAACCATTTCGGTATAGTGAAAGGCAGGTGATACGATATAGGAGCACGAAAAGCGTAACAGCATTTATCATGTCTCTGAAGCATGATAAAAGAAAGGAGATCTCAGAAAAATGAAAAGACGTCTATCAGCTATTTTGCTGTCATTGGCAATGTGCTTGGCTATGATTCCGGGCATGGCATTCGCTACAGACAGCAAAATCCCATTCTCAGATGTTGAAGATACGGCGTGGTACTATACTGCCGTTGAATACAACTATGAGAATGAATTGATGTATGGCACATCAGACACAATTTTTGAGCCGAACACGACATTGGATCGTGCGATGCTGGTCACCATTCTGCACCGCCTGGATGGATCACCGGCTCCGAAGGATGAAGCTTCCTTCTCGGATGTAAACAGCGGAAGCTGGTATACTGAGGCTATTGCGTGGGCTGCAGAGAATAACATTGTAGCCGGTTATGGTGACGGCACATTTGGCCCGCATGACGCAGTAACCCGTCAGCAGACTGCAGCGATCTTTTATCGCTATGCCGATTACAAGGAGTATGACATTTCGGCAACCAATGATCTGAGCAGCTTCTCGGATGCAGGCGATGTCAGTGATTGGGCAACCGCGTCCGTACAGTGGACTGTTGCGGTTGGTTTGATTTCCGGTATGGATGATGGAACCCTCCAGCCTGCTGGTACCACAACCCGCGCGCAGTTGGCATCCATCATGATGCGTTTCTGTGAGAACATTGTCCCGAACGAAAATCCGGATCCTGATCCGGAACCATCTCCAGAGCCTGATCCGACACCGGCTCCGGAACCGGATCCGGAACCGTCCGAATCCAGCGAAGTGACGGTACCTTCTGTACTGCAGCTGGGCAACCAGGGCTACATCATGGGGTATAAGGAAGGCGATGTCCATGCGTTCAAGGGTATCCGTTATGGCACCGCTGACCGCTTCAAGCGCGCGAACATGGTGACTCAGTACGGCACAGCAGAGTCTCCGACCAATGTACTGACCAACGGTGCAGTATCTCCGCAGGGCGGCACCAACAGCGAATCTTCCAAGGCGTTTGCAGCTGCTGCATTTATGACACCTTCTGATTCCGATATGTTCAGCATCGAGGCAAACTGCCTGAACCTGAACGTATGGACCAATAATCTGGATCAGAATGCAAACAAACCAGTTCTTGTCTTCTTCCACGGCGGCGGCACCACAGAAGGATCTGCTATTGAGCTGAAAATGTACGATGGCAAGTACTTTGCCGATTACACCGACGTGATCTTCGTTTCGGTCAATGCTCGCCTGAATTACCTGGGCTATGCAGATCTGACCGCCATTGGCGGCGACTCCAACCTGGGTCTGAGCGACATGGTTCTTTCCCTGGAGTGGGTCAAGAACAACATCAAGTACTTTGGCGGCAACCCGGATAACGTTACCATCATGGGACAGTCCGGCGGCGGCACCAAGGTCAGCGCACTGGCTTCCTCTCCGAAAGCTCTGAACGAAAACCTGTTCCAGCGCGTTGTTATCTCCAGCGGCTTCGGCGCTACCGCACGGACGCCGGAATACACTGCAAATCAGGCACAGCAGGTTGCTTCGAGAGTCCGCAGCAGCGAGCTGTTTGTCAACTGGTATAGAAACGAAAAGGCGCTGGGCGACGATATGAGCTGGGCTGATATCAAGGCCGCAGCAGCACAGGCTGAAGATGCCGATGTCTTTGCGTTCCTGCAGCAGGTTCGATATGATGATCTGAGCAGCTTTGGTCTGAGCACCGGTACATTTACTGCTGACGGCGAGTATTTTGACGAAGCCGGCAGTTTGACTGCAAATGGACTGAATGAAACCGCACGCCATTATACCTACCTGATCGGCTCGGCATGGGCTGAAATGGGTGGAAACAACTCGGCGGATGCCGTTCTGGGCAACTGGAGCACCACCGGACGTCCAGGAGAAGCAGTCAGCAGCCTCACCGAGGAGCAGAAGAAAGAACGCATGGAAGCATATTTGGCCAACCGCGTCGGTGATTACGATGAAACCAAGGCGGCATTTGAGACAGCATATCCGAACCATGATTTCTATGACCTGCGTTCTCTCCAGACTACGAATTTCGACAACAGCACGTACAAGAATATGGCTGGACTGGTCAATGAAGGCAACCAGGTATTCAACTACTTCTCTGCTTACACCATGCCGTACTTCGGCGGTATGACCATGATCCACACCGGCGACCTGGCGTTCTTCTTCCACAGCATCGATACGGCTCCGTATCAGATTGCCGGTGACGAAGAAAACGCACATAAGGTAGCGGATACGATGGCATCTGCTTTGGCTGCATTCTGCACCAATGGCAACCCGTCTATCGAAGGTCTGGATTGGGAGCCGATGTCCACCGACACGGCACATACCACGATTCTTGATGTGCAGAGCCGTTGCGTAACCCCGGACTTCAACGCTACGCTGCGTGGTCTGATTGCACGCAACTGATTCCGATTTGATCCATCATGGGTTCTTCCTGCCTATCAACGGAACAATTTTTATATCAGATGACCAATAACCTCATTTCTACCCATGATGCGTTCTAGCTATGCGGGGGGAGGGAGCTGGATAACACTCTCTCCCCTTTGTATAACACAAAGGAACCATACAATAACAACCATATCCGTAACACACAAAATACTTTCTCACAAACGATTTCCGCCGAAAGCTGCGGCGTAAACTGAATCAAAGGAGGGAAGATTTGAAATGGGAAAATCATTTCCAGACGGCTTCCTCTGGGGCGGTGCAATTGCGGCGAACCAGTGCGAGGGAGCATATGACGAGGGCGGTAAGGGCTTGAGCATTCAGGACGTCCTGCCGCATGGGCTCAAAGGCCCGGTTACAGATGCTCCAACAAACGATAATATGAAGCTGATAGGCATCGACTTCTATCATCGTTACAAGGAAGATATCAAGCTTTTTGCCGAAATGGGCTTCCGGGTGTTCCGCACCTCGATCGCATGGAGCCGCATATTCCCCAACGGGGATGAGGAGACCCCAAATGAAGCGGGGCTGCAATTTTACGACGACCTGTTCGACGAATGCCACAAATACGGAATAGAACCGTTGGTAACCATCTCGCACTATGAAACGCCGCTCCATCTGGCACGGAAGTACAATGGATGGGCGAACCGTCAAATGATTGGGTTTTATGAAAGGTACGTCAGAACGCTGTTCTCACGCTATGGCGGCAAGATAAAATACTGGCTTACCTTTAACGAAATCAATTCCGTGTTACATTCCCCGTTTATGAGCGGCGGCATCTGTACGCCCAAGGAGGAGCTGAGCGAACAGGAATTATATCAGGCGGTTCACCATGAACTGGTCGCCAGCGCACTGGCGACCAAGCTGGCCCATGAGATGATTCCCGACGCTAAGGTAGGCTGTATGATCCTCAGTATGCCAGTCTATCCATTAACGCCAAATCCGGACGATGTGATCGCGTCGTTGCAGGCAGAACATAAAAATGATTTCTTTGGGGATGTCCATGTTCGTGGAAGATATCCGGGCTATATGCTGCGATATTTCCGCGAAAACGGTATTACACTTCAAATAGAACCGGGGGATATGGAAATTTTGAAACATACGGTAGATTTTGTTTCTTTCAGCTACTACATGAGTGTGTGTGGCAGCGTTGATCCAAACCAAAAAGCAGGGCCTGGGAACATCATTGGCGGTGTTCCCAACCCGCACCTGCCCGCCTCCGAATGGGGCTGGCAGATTGATCCGCAGGGACTGCGCTACACGCTCAATCGTTATTATGACCGCTATCAAAAGCCATTGTTCATCGTTGAAAATGGCCTTGGCGCAATGGACGAGCTGATTTTGGATGAAAATGGCGAACCCACGGTACAGGATGACTACCGCATCCAATATATCAACGACCATTTGGTTCAGGTGCGGGAAGCCATAGAGGACGGCGTCCCGGTTATGGGATATACTGCATGGGGCTGCATTGACCTGGTCAGCGCATCCTCGGCCGAATTGAAAAAGCGGTATGGATTCATTTATGTGGATCGGCACGATGATGGATCGGGCACATTAAACCGTTATAAAAAGAAATCGTTTCACTGGTATCAGAATGTGATCCGGACAAACGGCGCATGCCTGGACTAGGATACAGCGCAGAGGAAATATAACACAACCATCATATATACGGAGGAGTTGATACGATGGGTTTATTCGATCTTTTCAAAGGAAAAAATGCCGAAGCACCGATTCCGGAGGAGGTTACTTTTCCGGTAACACTAGAGGCGGTTTCCACAGGGAAATACGTTACGATGAGCCAGGTTCCTGACGAGGTATTTTCCACCGGCGTTTTGGGCGTTTGCTGTGGCATTGATCCGGAAGAAGGGCGCGTATACGCCCCAATTAGCGGAAAAGTCATTCAGCTTGCCGATACGCTGCATGCCATCGGCATCGAAGCCGGCGGCATAGAGCTGCTCATCCATGTGGGCATTGACACGGTGGAAATGAATGGCGAAGGCTTTTGTGCCGCGGTAAAAGAAGGGCAGTATGTCAAAAAAGGCGATTTACTTCTGACGATGGATTTGGATAAAATCCATGCTGCCGGACATCCTGCTACGGTGATTATGGCGATTACAAATTCCGATGATTTTACCGCAGTGGAAAGCGTCGCGGCCAGCGCCGTACATCCTGGAGACGGCGTGCTGTGGGTCAGTAAATAACGTTTCGCCAATCCTATCTATTTTATTGATTCTGTATTCGGAGCATCCTTCAGGATGCTCTGGATAGCACACAACATCTGAACCATGTATCATAATCAAATACGACTGGAACAACGAAAAACATATGATAGATGGTTGTGAGATGATGGTACCGCACCGGAGAAAGGCACTTTTTCCAGTGCGGTATATTTGCGTGTGTCTGTCCGGAAATACTTTACGAGGGAAAGAATCCCACAGGGCAAAATTGCAATGTTGGAAAATCTGTGTTACAATCAAAACGCAAAGGAACCTTTTTCCGAACAAAGGCGGTGAAACGATTGTATAACCCTCAACTGGAAACCTTTCTCCGGGTAGCGGACGCCGGCAGTTTTAATAAAGCGGCTGAGGTATCCTATATTACCCCGACAGCTGTAATCAAACAAATCAATCTTTTGGAGGCTGATTTGGATGTAAAACTCTTTGAGCGCACACACCGGGGAGTCAAACTGACAAAAGCAGGAAATTCCCTGTATAACGATACCAAATATATCATCCAGTATTGCAAAGACTCCGTGACACGGGCAAAAAATGCAATGCAGGAAGATACCAATGTTATCCGCATCGGTATTTCGCCGATGACGCCCGCGCAGATACTTGTGGAGCTGTGGCCCAAAATACATGAAATCTGCCCGGAAATAAAGTTTCGCCTTGTCCCATTTGAAAATACACCGGAAAACGCGAAAGAGATTCTTGCCAATCTTGGAACAAACATTGATGTTGTCGCAGGCATTTTTGATGAGACAATGTTTGAACTGCGGCAGTGCGCGGGATTTGAACTTTCCAGGGAACCCCTTTGCTGTGCGGTTTCTGTCCAGCATCGGCTGGCAGAAAAGAATACCTTAACAGTTGAGGATTTATATGGCGAAAACCTGCTGCTGATGCATCGCGGGTGGAGCCATCATGTGGACAGCCTGCGGGATGATATATGGGAAAACCATAATCAGATCCATATTATTGATTTTGATTTTTACGATGTGAGTATTTTCAATCGCTGTGAGAGCAGCAACGACGTATTGATGGCAGTGAAGACATGGACAAGCGTCCATCCACTTCTGAAAATTATTCCGGTTGCTTGGGAACACTATATTCCATATGGCCTGCTACATTCTCCGACGCCATCGGAAACGGTCAGCCGCTTCCTTGCCGCCATACAAACTGTCTTGCGGCAATAGGACGGCGTTTTTCTTTGGCATAGTGTGGGTGGGAACAAGTGATCCCACCAAGTTATAACCTATACGTATAAACTTGCAAACGAATCGAGACTTCTGCAGAAGCCTCGATTTTTTTATACTATATATGAAGAAATTTTCAACATCTTCCCCGATAAATCAGGAAATCATTTCAACCGTATTCGTAACGGTTAGGAGGAACAGATCTATGCAGGATAGAACACTTGGAAAAGATTTACACGTGTCTGCAATAGGGCTTGGCTGTATGGGCATGAGCCACGGTTATGGCGCGCCCGCGGATAAAAAAGAAATGACAGAGCTTCTGGCACAAGCAGTAGATATGGGATATACTTTCTTTGACACCGCGGAGGTTTACGGAACAGCGCAAAACCCTCATGATAATGAGGAATTAGTAGGCAAAGCATTGAAGCCTTATCGCGATAAAATTGTTCTGGCAACCAAATTCGGCATTCGTTTTGATATGTCGAGCACAGAGGTGAATAAGCCATTGCTTCCGGATTCTCGCCCCGAAGTCATCCGTGCATCTGTAGAAGGTTCACTAAAACGGCTCGGCACAGATTACATTGATTTATACTATCAGCATCGTGTGGATCCCAGTATTCCAATTGAAGAAGTTGCGGGCGTCATGGGCGATTTGATCCAAGAAGGAAAAATCACCCATTGGGGATTATCTGAAGCCACAGAAGATATCATTCGGCGTGCGCATGCGGTTTGCCCTGTGACAGCTATTCAGAACCGCTATTCTATGATGGCGCGCTGGTATGAATCCCTCTTCCCAGTCCTGGAAGAGCTGCAAATTGGTTATGTTGCTTTTTCGCCGCTAGCAAATGGATTCCTGACGGCAAAATACGGCAAAGATACGAAATTTGATGCGGAAACGGATTATCGGACGATGATGCCACAGTTCAAAGCGGAAGGCATCGAACGGAACCGGGAACTGTTGGTCCTACTGTATTGGATTTCCAAGGAGAAGCAGGCAACACCAGCGCAGATTTCACTTGCGTGGATGCTTTGCAAGAAACCATATCTTGTGCCGATTCCAGGGACCAGAAAGCTGGACCGGCTGGCAGAAAATGCCGGGGCCGCAGATATCGTGTTGACAGAGCAGGAGGTTGCGGCACTTGATCAAGCTTTGGATGAAATGGAAATGTCGGACGTATTTGGCGGTTCTAAAATTGCAAAAAAGTAATGAAAACAGGAATGTGAAAATCATGAGAAAAAATTTTGGACAAAATACCTGGTTTTATCCATTGCCGGTATTGATCATTGGTAGCTATGATGAAAATGGTGAAGCCAATGCCATGAAAGCGGCTTGGGACGGTATCTATGACCAGAATCACGTGATCCTTTCGCTCAGTGCAGAGCATAAAACAACCAAAAATATCAAGGCCAACGGCGCTTTTACCATCAGCTTTGCCGATGCCGCTCATGTGATAGAAGCGGATTATGTAGGACTGGTTTCCGCCAACATGGTAAACAACAAACTGGAAATAGCTGGATTCCATACAGCCCGCAGCGAGTTTGTGTATGCTCCCATCAGCTGGCAGGCAATTATATAGATGGCTACCGGTTGATGGAAAAAGCCTATCAAGAGGGCAAAGTTCGCGCCATTGGACTTTCTAATTTCAATATAGCGCAGATTCAGGAAATTTTAAATATTTGTGAGGTAAAGCCGACTGTTTTGCAGAGTGAAGTACATCCGTATTCTCAAGAAAACGAATTGAAAGCATTCCTTTCCAAACAAGGGATTGTGATTCAGGCATGGTATCCATTGGGACATGGCGATACTGCTTTGCTGCACGAACCGCTGTTTGCAGATATTGCTAAAAAGTATGGAAAAACCAGCGCGCAAATTATTCTGCGCTGGCATATTCAGGAAGGCAATATTGTCATTCCAGGTTCCAAAAATCCAACACATATCAAAGAAAATTTTGATTTGTTTGACTTTGCACTGACTGTTGAGGAAATAAAAGCGATTGCTGATTTCAACCAGAACAAGCGGTATTATACCAGCACGCCAGAATTGCTAAAAGGGTATGCCGCCATGGTTCCGCCGGTGGATGAGCAGAAATAACATCATTTATAAAAGAAAGAACTGATTTGTCTGCAGTTTGCCAGTACTTTGTGGAAACAAGGTACTGGCTTTTTCTATTTATGCATTTGGCAGCACATATATTTGATCCATACATCATACTCTTTTTCAGGGGGAGGGGATGATTTGCTTCACAAACTGCGTGCACACAAATATCTGTTGTTTTTGTTGATATTGACAATTGCGGCGCTTGCGGTTATGCTACCATATAGGAAGGTTTTTCAGGTTCACAGCGCGTTTGCGCCATACAATTACCAGACGACGCTGATTTTGGACGCCGGTCATGGCGGCGCAGATGGCGGCGCTGTGGCAGAAGATGGGACGGCGGAGCAGGACATCAATCTTGTCATTGTACAAAAATGCAAAGCGTTTGCCGGGCTGTTCGGAATCCGCACCATATTGACGCGAGAGGACAACAGTTCCGTTGCATATGATCCGGAGCAAAGTATCCGGGCCAATAAGGTCGCGGACATTCATGCACGGGAGCAGATTGCCGAGCAAGTAGAAAACCCGATCTTTTTGTCCGTCCATCTGAATAAGTTTTCCGACGCAGCATATTCCGGCGCGCAGGTATTTTGGTCAAAAAACAACCCGGAAGGGCAGATATTGGCACAAGAGCTGCAAAAAAGCTTTACGCTGGGATTGTCCCCGGCAAGGGAACGTCAGGCAAAGCAGGCATCGGACGATATTTATTTGATGAAACATCTCGATTGCCCGGCGGTCATTGCGGAATGTGGTTTTTTATCCAACGTACAGGAGGCCCAGATGTTAAAGCAAGACAGTTATCAAAAAAGGCTGGCAATCTGTATGATCTGTGGTTACCTACAGTACCTGGAATTGGAATAAACATCTGAGAGGATTATTATGAAACAAAAGACGACGTTTTTATGCTCCGAATGCGGCTATGAAAGCCCAAAATGGTATGGAAAATGCCCATCCTGCGGTGCATGGAATACCATGGACGAGTGGAAGGAAACCAAAAAAGCAGCTGCGCCGCGCGGGACACTACCCAAGGATGGGCGTACACGTAATGTTCCACTGGAAATTGCAAAGATCGAAACGCAAGCAGAGTTGCGGTTTCACACTGGCATTTCGGAACTGGACCGCGTGTTGGGTGGCGGTGCAGTGCATGGAAGCTTTGTGTTGGTAGGCGGCGAGCCGGGTATTGGAAAATCCACATTGCTGTTGCAAATGTGTCAGGAAATGTGCCGACAAGCCAAGGTTTTATATGTATCCGGCGAGGAATCTTTGCGGCAGATTCGCCTGCGTGCGGATCGTTTGCATATTTCTTCACCGGAGCTGTTTGTTCTGGCAGAGACGGATTTGGAGGAAATCCTGGAAGAAACCAGGCTGCTACAGCCGGATGTGCTGATT
>JAUNIY010000064.1 GCA_030523305.1 Eubacteriales bacterium | reverse complement strand
GACGGGTTAGACGGATTGTTCGAAGAGGTCTCAGTTACCGTCACCTGGCACACGGCCTCTGCCCCGTTGATTTTGGCGGTGATCTTGGCGGTTCCTGCTTTGACACCGGTAACGACACCATTTTGATCCACGCGCGCCACAGCTGCGTTGTCCGAAGACCATTCCACAGTCCGGCCTGCCGGTGTCACAGTCGCCTGCAGCTGCACGGTTTTACCGGCCTGCAATGTAGCCGTCGTTTGGTTCAGCGAAAGGCTCGTATTGTGTACGGTTACGTTGCATTGTGCCTGCACGCCGTCCGCGTTGGTCGCCGTGATGGTTGCCTCGCCGGCGCTTGCCGCATAGATATTACCGTCGCGGTAATATGCGATGCTGGCATCGCTGAATTTCCACGTCAGCTCGCCCGGGTCGCTCCCCTCCGGCTTTGCCTGCACTGTGATCGCCTGGCTGTCGCCAACATACAAATCTATCGCAGAAGGCTCGATCGAAAGGCTTTCGATGACATAACCCTCAACTGTGATGACCAAAAATGCCTGTAGCCCGTCCTCCGTCTCGGCAGCAATCGTCGCCCTGCCGGTTCCAACGGCAGTCACATCGCCGTTCGCATTGACCGTGACAACGTCGGTATTATCCGATGACCAGGTCAGTGTTGCCTGCGCCTCCGTCGGCGTGATGTCGGCGCGGACGGTTTGGGTTTGTCCGACGCGCATCTCCGTCTCTGCGGTCAGCTCCAAGCCGGTTACCTGATATCCCTTGACCGTCACCTCGCAGGATACGACGCCCTGCGGAACCGATTTTGAAATCACGGCTGTACCCTCTGCCTTTGCGGTCAAGAGGCCGTTTTCATCCACCGAAACAATATCCGGCTGTTCGGAATTCCATGTGCCCTCACTGGGCTGCTGCGTGCCAGAGCCTTGCGATCCCGTATCGCTGTCTGCCGCTGTATCTGCCAAGACAAGCTGTACCTGCTCGCCGATTTTCATCTCGACCAATACCGGATTTTCCACTTCCAGCTCGATGGTCCGGATGGGCGCGTCGCGCATCTCCTGTCCACGGGTTTGTGCCGCAAACGCCAATGCGCCGCACAGCAAGATACCCGCCAGCACAGCGCATGCAATTCTCTTGATTTTATTCACGAGCGATCCTCATCTCCCAACAAAATGATAATCCTATACGAATACAGCTTCATTATACAGCACAAGCTGCGGTTTGTCACTGCTAATTTTCACCTTTGCACCGCCCGATCTGCCAAAATTCATCTTTTGCTATCAAAATGTTCAATAAGATCGGCAGAATGGACGTTTTTTGCATGTTTTCGCTTTTTATAATTGCATGCACAACAGGGGAATGCTATAATAGGATTATGACATACAGGCATGTCCTGGAAATCCAGGCAACGTCTGGAACAACAAGGAGGCCGCCATGGATATCAATCATTGCATACAAGATTTTTTGACGGGTCAAAGTGCGAAAGCTTATGAAATTTTCGGCGCGCATCCCGCCCATGAATACGACAAGGACGGCGTGGTATTTCGCGTCTACGCGCCGAATGCGGCCAATGTGCAGCTGGTCGGCGATTTCAATGGATGGAATGGATGGCAGATGAACCGCGACCCGTCCGGCATCTGGAGCATCTTTTGTGATAATATCGATCAAGGGGCGCTGTACAAATACCGCATCACCACAGCGGATGGCAATTCATTTGACCGTGCTGACCCATTCGCCTTTTATTCCGAGCTGCGTCCAAGCACCGCCTCGCGCGTGTGGAACCTTGACGGATACCAATGGCACGACGAACCATGGCTGGCATACCGCAAAACCTGCCTGAAAAATTATACCCGCCCGATGAGCATTTACGAGGTGCACGCCGGTTCCTGGCGCCGCATCCAGGAGGGGAAGGAAAACGCGCCGACCGAAGAAGAGCGCGAATTTGGCCGCATGCCAACCTATTCCGAGCTTGCCGATATGCTGATCCCCTATGTCAAGCAGCACCATTTTTCCCACATCGAGCTGATGCCGCTGACCGAGCACCCGTTTGACGGCTCCTGGGGCTACCAGGCCACCGGCTATTTTTCCGCCACCAGCCGCTACGGCGATCCCTACGGGCTGATGGAGCTGATTGACCGCTGCCATCAGGCGAACATCGGCGTCATCCTCGACGTCGTACCGCTGCATTTCGTCACCGACTTTTTTGGCCTGCATCAGTTTGACGGCGGCTTTGTCTATGAATCGTCCAATCCCGACGACCGCTACACCGAATGGGGTACGGTCTTATTCGATTACGCCAAGCCACATACGTTGTCCTTTATGAAATCCTCCCTGGATTTCTGGATCCGGTATTACCACATCGATGGTCTGCGCTATGACGCGGTATCCCAGCTCATCTACAAGCACGGCGAACCGGGAGAATTCAACGACAACGCGCCAGGCACGTGGTTTTTGCGCCACACCAATTTCTATTTGCAGCAGACCTATCCGGATGTGATGCTGATGGCAGAGGATTCTTCCAATTACCGCAAGGTCACCGCGCCCGTACAATACGGCGGATTGGGCTTCGATTACAAATGGGATCTCGGCTGGATGAACGACACGCTCGAATACATGTCGCTGCATCCGAGCGACCGGCGTCATTGCCGCAACAAGCTGATGTTCTCGATGGCATATTTCTATGATGACCTGTTTATCCTGCCGCTGTCGCACGACGAGGTTGTCCATGGCAAGCACACCATTGTCGACAAGATGTGGGGCAATTACGAGCAGAAATTCAGCCAGGTGCGTCTGCTGTACCTGTATATGTGCGCCCACCCCGGCAAGGTGCTCAATTTTATGGGCAATGAGCTGGCGGAGTTCCGCGAATGGGATGAAAAAAAGGAACTGGGTTGGAACCTGATGACCTATCCGGTTCATGATGCCTTTAACCGGTTCTGCTGTGAGCTGCAGCAGGTCGGCGGCAGCTACCGCGCGCTGTACGATACAGAATACGATCCGCGCGCGTTCCGTTGGCTGGATACGCCCAATTGCCCACCCACCGTATTCGCCTTCGCCCGCCGCTCAGCGGACGGCAACCAGACGGTTGCATGCGTGCTGAATTTCGGCCTGCATGCCGAACACATCCGCCATCCTGCGCTCGGCGGCAACTGGAAAGAGCTGATAAACACGGATGATACGCGCTTTTCCGGCAGCGGCGTCGTCAACGAGGGCGCCGTCAATGGGCAAATACAGCTCGCCCCGCTTTCGGGTTCCATCCTCGTGATGGAATAAAACACTTTCTGGCTTCCCCATTCGGCGCATCATATCATATGGATTGACAAACGGACCATCTGCGGGTATACGATAGAAAAAGGGCGCGCCGCCTGTAGACGGCTATCCCCAAAGATTAGTCAAAGAATTTGACCGCACTATTTTGGAAGATGGGCGGTCATTTTCTTTTGCTTATCTGAATAATCAGACTGGCAAATGCGACAAGAAATGTCAGAAGTAGAAACAACTCTTCATAAGTAACCATTTCGCACACCTCCCCTCTACAACGAAAGAGAGCTTTCTCTCATATAGCACAAGCTCTGTTATATTTCATAGAATGTTGAAATGTATAGCTGCCTGCTCACTGGTGCACTGTCAACAATTTTTTCGCAACGGGAACGGCGGAGGAATAAAGAGAAGATGTTGCAATTTCTTCACATGATATTCACATAAATGCCGTAAAATAGAGACAACCAAACAGCAGACAGAGAGGAGTACCTGATATGTTCACAATATTGATTGCAGATGACGAGGAGCGTATCCGCAGGCTGGTGTCCGATTTTCTGCGCCGGGACGGGTACACCGTTTTGCAGGCGGCAGACGGCGGCCAGGCAATGGAGCTGATTGACCAGCGGCTGAGTACCATCGACCTGATTATTTTGGATGTCATGATGCCGGTATACGACGGCTGGAGCGTCCTGCGCCATATCCGCGCCAAAAACAAGGAAATCCCGGTTATGATGCTCACGGCGCGTACCGAGGAGACAGACGAGGTATTCGGCTTTGACCTGGGTGCGGACGATTACATCACCAAGCCATTTTCCCCGATTGTGCTGTCCGCACGCGTGCGGGCAATTGAAAAGCGCCGCCATCAGCGCGGGGAGGGCATCTATGAGTCGGGTGCGCTGTCCATCAACGAGGTGCGCCGTGAGGTGTGTGTCGAGGGGAAGCCGGTGGATCTCACCCCGAAGGAATATGAGCTGCTGATCTATTTTAAAAACAACCAAAACATTGCGGCGTCCCGCGAAAATATCCTCAACGCTGTGTGGGGGTACGACTACTTCGGCGATCTGCGCACGGTGGATACCCATGTCAAAAAGCTGCGCGCCAAGCTGGGTGACTGCGGCAAAATGATCGAAACCGTGCGCGGCTTTGGCTACCGGTTTGAAGGGGAAAAGACATGAAATTCCCGCACATGGCCCGCTGGCGCAAAGCGATCCATTCGGTGCAATTCCGGTTTTTCGCCTGCATTGCCGTCGCGTCCGCCGTGTTTGTCGTTGTCATGATGTTATCCAACGTGCTGTTTTTCCAGCGGTACTATTTGCAGCAGAAAAAGGCAAAGCTGACGACGATTTATAAAATGATTAACACGGAATACGACGGGGATATTTCGGTATTGTCGGATCGGCTGCGCGAGCTGGAAAACAGGAACAGCGTGCGCATCAGCATTTTGGATGCATCCGGTTTGTCGCTGTATGATACCATTTATCAGCAGGAACAGAGAGGGCAATTTCGCAGCAGCAATATGGAGCCATTCGGCAGCATTTATGTATACAATGCGGATGAACTGGAAGAAAAGGGCTATACCTTTTCCCAGCTCAATGAGCAGGACGGCAATACGGTTTATATTGCGCTCATCGGCAGGCTGCGCACCGGCGATACCATCGTGCTGCGCATCCCCACGAGCGCGCTACAGGAAAACCAGTCGGTGAATTTTATGTTCCTGATGATCTCTGCGCTGGTCGCCTTTGTGGCCTGCCTGCTTGCCGGGGCTTTCCTGGGCCGGCAATTTACACGGCCGATTACCGAGATGAAGGACGTGGCCAACTCGATCGCCAAGCTGGATTTTTCCAAACGATACAGCGGCGAGTATGACGACGAGATCGGCGAACTGGGCAAGAGCCTCAATCAGATGTCGGATTATCTGGAATCGGCCATCCTGGATATGCAGCACATGAACGAACAGCTGCAACGCGAAATTGAGGAAAAACAGCGCATCGATGACATGCGCCGCGAATTTATCATCAATATTTCACACGACCTGAAAACACCGATCGCTCTGATCCAGGGCTATGCCGAGGGGCTGCGCGTCGGGATCAATGAGTCGGAGGACGATAAAAATTATTACTGCGACATCATTGTGGACGAGGCAAAGCGCATGAATTATTTGGTGCATCAGCTGCTGGATCTGTCGCGCATCGAGCTGGGCAATGTCGTGCCCAATTTGTCGCATTTTGACGCATATGAGCTGATGGAAGCGGTTGTCGAAAAGACGCAGGTCATGTGGCAGGAAAAGCAATTGCACATCGACTTGTCCGGCATCGGCGAGCAGGAGCTGTGCGCTGATTACGATATGTTGGAGCGCGCCGTGATGAATTACATGACCAACGCGATCGATCACACGCCGATGGGCGGGCGCATCTGCCTATCGACCGGGACGGATACGCGTCATATCCTGCTGGCTGTGCGCAACGAAGGAGAATCGTTGGCGACGGAGGAAATGGACAAAATATGGGACAAATTCTATAAGCTGGATAAATCGCGCACCCGCGTGAGCGGCGGCGGTTCCGGCATCGGCCTGTCCATTGTCCGCGCCATTATGCGTGCGCACCATGGCGGCTGTGGCGTGCGCAATGTCGAGGGCGGCGTGGAATTTTACCTTTCTTTGCCCAAGACCGACGCGGCCAGACTGTGACAAATTTTCGGCAGAGTTTGCAAAAAATCGGCATATTGCTACTTGGTACGCGCTGGGCAGTGTGCTATACTGATAGTATCTGATCACAACAAAAAGGAGAATCTCCCATATTATGATAGAATTCCAAGATTTGGGCATCGACCCCATATTGCTACGCGCATTGGACGACGCCGGATATACCGTCCCAACGCCGATCCAGGAGCACGCGATCCCCGCGGCATTGGACGGCAAGGACGTATTGGGCCTGGCGCAGACCGGCACCGGTAAGACCTGTGCCTTTGTGATCCCGATTTTGCAGAAATTGATGCATGAGGAACGGCTGCCGGGTTTCCCGCCCATCCGTTCCCTGATCCTGACGCCGACCCGTGAGCTGGCGATGCAGATTTATGACAGCTTTTTGGTGTATGCGAAGTATACCGACATCCGCTGCGCCCTGGTATATGGCGGCGTATCGCAGTACAACCAGACCGAAGCGCTGAGCGCCGGTGTGGATGTGCTGGTTGCCACGCCGGGACGGCTCAACGACCTGTGCGGACAGGGTTATATCGACCTGGAGGACATCGAGCTGTTTGTACTCGATGAAGCCGACCGTATGCTGGATATGGGCTTTATCGACGATGTCGAGCGCATTGTCAAGCGCATGGGCGAGCATGAAATGCAGACGCTGCTGTTTTCTGCGACCATGCCGAAATCCGTCCAATCGCTGGTCAAGCGGCTGCTGAAAGAGGACTTTACACGCGTGGAGGTCAACCCGGTTTCCACAACCGTCGAAAGCATCGACCAGTCGGTGTATTTTGTAGACCGGGAGAACAAGAAAAAGCTGCTGCTCTATACGCTGCGCGATCCCGAAATTGACCGCGCGCTGGTCTTTGTGCGCACCAAGACGGGCGCGGACAAGGTTGCGCGCGAGTTGAGCCGCGCGCATGTCGGCGCGGATGCAATCCACGGCGATAAATCCCAGATCGACCGGCAAAATGCGCTCAACCGCTTCAAGGAAGGCAAGATCCGCGTGCTTGTGGCGACCGATATCGCCGCGCGCGGACTGGATATCAATGAGCTGTCGCATGTCATCAACTACGACGTGCCGACCGAACCGGAAAACTATGTACACCGCATCGGCCGCACGGGACGCGCCGGGCACGGCGGCATTGCCATCACGTTCTGCCAGGCGGACGAGGTGCCGTATCTGCGCCGCATCGAGCGCACAATCGACAAGCAGATCGCTGTGCGCGAGGACAACCCCTATCCGATGCAGGAAAGGCCGCATGAAGGCAAGCCGGCGCGTGGGCGTTCCCGTTCGCGTCGGGGCGGACGCGGCAGACGCAGCCTGAACAACAACAAGCCGCAGCAGGCCGCAGCAGAGCAAAGCGCCGATACGCCGCAACAGGCGCCCGGCTCCGGCAAGCGGCCGCACCGGCCACGGCACAGGCGCAAACCGGCCGCAAAGCCGTCTGCCGAGGCATAAAAATTCCGGATGGAAAAATCCATTCGGGACAAATGGAAGACAATCCCACAGGAACAGCGCAGTTTCCTGTGGGATTCTGTTGTTTTTGACACAAAAAAATGCCAAAAATCCGTTTGACAGGCCGCCGGAATCCTCCTATTATATCAGGAAGACAGCTCACAGATTCCATACCCAAAGGAGGCTTTTCCGACTTGGCAACTTCAACGATTACAGATGCAAAGGTTTCCGCATTGCAGCACCCGATTGCGGCGCTGGACGACCGGCCGCAGCTGTCAGCGGCTGACCTCAAGGCATATTTTGACGGCGACCCGCAGCAGCTCATGCAGGCGCACAATGCCTTGGTGGAGGCGCTGCTTGCCCCGGCAGCTGCCAGCAGCATTGGCTTTTCCGCCGGAGACGGCATTGCGGGCAACACGCTCCAGGCAGCCCTCGAAGATGTGCATGAGCAGCTCAACGAGGTGGCTCTCGGCACAGTGCCGGACGCATCGATTACAGAGCAAAAGCTGTCTGCGGATATCCGGCAGCAGCTGGCGTTGCTGCCCGCAATCCAAAGCGCGATCACACAGCTCCAGACGGCGGTGCAGGCGATCCATCCGTTTGGCGCGCAATTTCCGTTTATGGTGCTCGCTACCTCGAGCCAGTGCGCCGAAAATGCAAAGGACGAGCTGGCTACCGCCGCGCTTGGGCTGCATTATACCGCCGGTGTGTACAACCTCGGCACACAGCTGAGCTGGCTGTGCCTGTGGAAAGGTCAGACCACTCCCTCCAGCACGTTTTGCGCCAAACAGAATTTTGCCGAACTGCTGGCGGACCGCACCACAATCGATGAGATCCAAAACCTGCCGATTGTCTATTCCCTCATCTGTATGTCTGCGGAAGCATATATGTCGTACCGGATGGCAGCGGAAGGATAGAGACACGCAGCAAACGGATGCAGCATATTCTCTTCTGTACCGTTTCCGGCTTCTCCGTTGTGGGAAGCCGGTTTTTGGTGTCCGGCGGCTTGTTGCCGCTGGAAATATATGATAAAATAGATGTGGTAATAAGAAACATCCATGGTTCTGGAACAGGAAGGAGAAAACACATGAAGAAAAAAGTGTTGTTTCTGATTGCGCTGCTGACGGCGTGCCTGGGGCTCGGCGGGGCGGCGATGGCAACGCAGGTGCTCCCGCCGGCAAGCGGCGAAGGCCCGTCGATCACGATTTCATCGCATGTCTATCGGATGGATACCGTGACGTCCTCCGGCTCTTCCGTCACGGTATATGTCGTACCGGATGGGACGGAGATGACGCTGCCGGACGGATATTTTTATATCGGCGCACAGCTGAGTAAAACAGGCACCTATCAATCTTCATCCGGCATATTGGAAAAGAGCCCGCATATGAACACCGGCTCGTGGCGCAGCAATATCTATCGCGTGACGCCAATCCGATATACCGACGAGACGAAGCAGGACTATGAGAGCTATGACAGCTTCTATTTCATGCAATGTGACCGCTCGATTGACGACACCCCGTTTGTCGATATCAAAGACAAGAGCAAATACTATTTTGTCCCAGTGGTGTGGGCCTATGAAACTGGCCGCACCTCCGGCACCGATGCGACGCATTTCTCCCCTTCCAGGACATGCAGCCGTGCGGAAATGATTACGTTTTTGTGGAACGCCGCAGGACGGCCGGAACCGGCGTCCTATGAGGTTCCGTTTACCGATATTTCCCCCAGTAACTATTATTATAAAGCGGTGGCATGGGCATATGAAAACCATGTGACGTCCGGTACCGATGCGACGCATTTCAGCCCGAAAGAAAATTGCACACGTGCGCAGGCGGTTTCGCTGCTGTACCGCGCGTACAGCGAGCTGGAGCTGTATGCCCCCGGTACAAACCTGTCGAGCATGAACAAGGTACAGTGGCAAAACAAATCGTGCCCGTTTGGTGACGTCACTGCTGATAAATGGTATTATGACGCCGTGCGCTGGGCATATTACAATGAAATTACCTCTGGCGTTTCCAGCAAGACATTTGATCCGTCCGGAAGCTGCACGCGTGGCCAGATGATTACATTTTTCTTTAACATCGTTGACCGTTGACAGACAGCAAGAAAACCTCCCGCATTTGGGAGGTTTTCGTTATTTTTTTCTGTTTTTTCCCGTCTTGCCCGGCTTTTCCGGTGGTTCGGGGAAGCAATTGCGTGTGATGGCGGAGGCGAAAGCCGTCAGCGTATCCGTGATATCGGTCAGCGTCAGCAGGAACGCCATGGCGTCCGCCGGGGTATCCAAGCGCAGGCCGTTTTCCTCCGCAATGTGCTCCATGGAATCGATGAGCTGCTCGCTGATCGCGCTGCGCCGCTCGAGCTGAAGATCAAAGCAACGCGCAAGCGCCTGCTCGTCCCCACCGCTCTGCGCGACACCAGACAGGATGCGCTTGATTTGTGCGATGGTCAGCGTATTTTTGAGGGAATACACGGCGAGCAATTGCAAAATTTGATTTTTGGAATATTTTTTCCCCTTGACGGGAGAGATGACGCCCGCCTTGCTGTAATTGTGGATCATGGTGCGGGTCAAAGGTTCTTTTTCGCCTTCGTCCCCGAGATGCGTGCTCATCAGGCTGATGATTTGATCCATATATAAATCCAGCTGCGGAATATCCTCGGGACGCAGTTCTTTGGTTTTCAGGCTGGATTCCAAAAGCTTTCGGATGTCGTTTGGCATGGGAACGCCTCCTTTCCGTTGTAATCCCTCATCCGGCTTAACTACATTTGTGTATTTTGCAGCCGTTCGAGCTGCTGCAAAGCGGCTTGCCGAATTTCCTCCACTGGGCTTTGTGCGGACAGCCGATAGTAATTCTGCGCGGTTTCCGGATCCTCGGGTACGCCGATGCCATAGGCATAGCAATCCGCCAAAAAGTGCTGTGCCGGTATACTCCCGCCCTGTGCGGCAGCTTGCAAAAAACAAAAAGCTTTGTCAAAATTAGCCTGCAGCCCGTTGGCGCCCATCAAATAGGCAAATCCAATGTATTCAAACGTATTGATATCGCCATCCTGGAATTTGGGATAACAGTCGTGCAAAATGGCGCTGCCTGACTGTAGGATGTCCTGCTCGATTTCTTCGGTCTGAATATAACGGTATGGCCCTGTCTTTCGGTACTGCATCATCGAATCCCCCATGATATGCTCCCTCCGGCAGCACGGTTGTCCCCCATGATCTCTCTGCCGTCGTTCCGTTTTTTTTGTTCCTATTATATTGATATAATAATAAAGGAGTTTTTGGATGTTTTCAATACAAAAAGTACACAATATTCAAAAATTTGACATTCGTTTTTTGCCAAAAAGAAACCGTCACCTGTAAAAAGTGACGGTTCCTGGTCAGGGAATATCCGGAAAACCGGATGATTGGACAACATGAAAATATTCTGATTTACTGGACGGAAACCGGCGTCACGGTCAGTGCGCCGTCCTGCATATCCACCAGCAGCTTGGAACCGGAGGAGAGGTTTCCGGCAATAATCGCGCGGCCCAGCAGGGTTTCCACATTGCGTTGTAGGAACCGCTTGAGCGGGCGTGCGCCGTAAACCGGATCATAACCATTGTCGATGATATATTGCTTGGCAGCGTCGGTCAGCTCGACGGACAGCTGTTTGTCCGCCAGACGTCCGCGCAGGCCGTCGATCAACAGATCGATGATGCCGGTGATGTTCTCCTTGGTCAGCGGCTTGTAGAATACGATTTCATCCAGACGATTGAGGAACTCCGGACGGAACGAGCGGCGGAGCAGCTCGTCCACCTGTGCTTTGGCATCCTCGCGGATCTCGCCGTCCGCACCGATGCCATCGAGCAGAATGGAAGAACCGAGGTTGGAGGTCAGGATCAGGATGGTATTTTTAAAATCTACCGTGCGGCCCTGGGAGTCGGTGATTCTGCCGTCATCGAGTACCTGAAGCAGGACATTGAAGACGTCCGGATGTGCCTTTTCAATCTCATCGAACAGCACAACGGAGTATGGCCGGCGGCGTACCGCTTCGGTCAGCTGGCCGCCTTCTTCATAGCCGACATATCCGGGAGGTGCGCCAATCAGGCGGGATACGGAGAATTTTTCCATATATTCCGACATATCGATGCGCACCATGTTCTTTTCGTCGTCAAACAGCGTCGCAGCCAGCGTCTTGGCCAGCTCGGTTTTGCCGACGCCGGTTGGGCCGAGGAACAGGAAGGAGCCGATCGGGCGGTTCGGGTCCTGGATACCGGCGCGAGAGCGCAGGATGGCTTCGGAGACGCGCTTGACCGCTTCGTCCTGGCCAATGACGCGCTCATGCAGCGTATCCTCCAGATGCAGCAGCTTTTCGCGTTCGCCCTCCATCAGGCGGGCTACCGGAATGCCGGTCCAGCGTTCGATGATGCGTGCAATCTGTTCTTCTGTCACGCGGTCGCGCAGCAGGGTATGCTCGTCTCGGGATTCCGCTTTGGCTTCTTCTTCCTCCAGCTGCTTTTTCAGCTCCGGCAGTTTGCCGTATTTCAGCTCGGCCGCGCGGTTCAGGTCATATTGCTCCTGGGCGCGTTCGATGTCCGCGTTCATCTGCTCGATATCTGCGCGCAGCTTTTGTACCTTGCCGATCGCGTTCTTTTCATTGTCCCAACGGGCCTTCATGGAATTGAATTGCTCGCGCATTTCGGCCAGCTCTTTTTGGATTTCCGCCAGATGCTCCTGGGACAGCTTGTCATCCTCTTTTTTCAGTGCGGCCTCTTCGATCTCATGCTGGATGATCTTGCGCTGGATGACGTCCAGCTCGGTCGGCATGGAATCCATTTCCGTGCGGATCATCGCACATGCCTCATCCACCAGATCGATGGCCTTGTCGGGCAGGAAACGGTCGGTGATATAGCGGTTGGACAGCGTTGCCGCAGCAATCAGCGCGGAATCCTGGATTTTGACGCCGTGATATACCTCATAGCGTTCCTTCAGGCCACGCAGGATCGCGATGGTGTCCTCGACCGTCGGCTCTCCAACCAGTACGGGCTGGAAGCGGCGTTCGAGCGCGGGGTCTTTTTCAATATATTGGCGGTATTCGTTCAGCGTGGTCGCGCCGATGCAGTGCAGCTCGCCGCGGGCCAGCATCGGCTTGAGCAGGTTGCCAGCGTCCATCGCGCCGTCGGTCTTGCCTGCGCCGACGATGGTGTGCAGCTCGTCGATGAACAGAATGATATTGCCCTCGCTCTTTTTGACTTCGTTGAGGACGGCCTTGAGACGTTCCTCAAATTCGCCGCGGTATTTTGCGCCGGCAACCAGCGAACCCATATCCAACGAAAAAATGGTCTTTTCTTTCAGCGTGCCCGGCACATCGCCGCGGACGATACGTTGGGCCAGCCCTTCGGCAATGGCGGTTTTGCCGACGCCCGGTTCGCCGATCAGCACCGGATTGTTTTTGGTTTTGCGCGACAGGATACGGATGACATTGCGGATCTCATCGTCACGGCCAATGACCGGATCCATCTTTTTCTGGCGGGCGCGCTCGACCAGATCGGTGCCGTATTTTTTCAGTGCGTCATAGGTATCCTCTGGGGAATCCGTGGTGACGCGCTGCGAACCGCGCACAGCGGACAACGCCTGTAAAAAGGTATTGCGCTGGATATCAAAGGTGCGTAACAGATCGCGTACTGTGCCGGAAGCAGTGTCGATCAGCGCGAGGAATAGATGCTCGACCGATACAAATTCGTCCTTCATCTGGCTGGCGGTCTGCTCCGCCTGATTCAGCGTCTTTTGTAAATCGCCGGTCACGTACATCCGGCTGGCGTCGCGGCCACCGGAAACGCGCGGCAATTTCTCCACCGCTTGCATCGTCTGGTTTTGTAATGCGGTGACATCCACGCCCATCCGGGTCATCAGCTGGGAAATCAGCCCGCCATCCTGGCGCAGCAAGGCGAGCAGCAAATGCTCCTGGCCCATCTCTGCATTGCCATATTCATTATATAGTGACTGTGCATCCTGAATCGCTTCGAGCGATTTTTGTGTGAATTTCTGTGCGTTCATGCAAATAACCTCCTTTTTGGGGTAAGACGGCAAATGGTGTTGTCGTCATAGATTTCTTTTCGATTGCATTATAAGTCCAGAAAGTGCGAAATACAAGGGGAAAGTTGTTACGAAACTGTAAATTTTAGCACTCATCGCTCGAGAGTGCTAAAACAGGAGGCATACGGACAGGCGAACGATGCAAGAGGGTGACCGATAACAAGCGATTTCGACTTTTGACGTCTCTCATTGCACGCGCCAGACCAATCATTCCAATAAGCAAAAGAAAAGCCGCTACGATCCATTTGGGATCGATAGCAGCTTTTTTCCTATTCACGAACTTCATCCAGCGACTTTGCAACCTCATGGCGGATTGGCTTCCATTCCACCTTGCGGAACAGCGCGGCCACCGCAATCGGGAAATACGTAAGCTGAAACAGCGGGAACGTAAAGGTGTACAAAATGCGCTTGCGCAGCGGGCAATTGCGGATTTTCTTGCGTTCGCTGATCATCGTTACGGCGCCCATAAAGAACAACGTGCTGTAATAGCCGCCAATCCAAAACAGCAGGGAGGTCAGCATGCTTTGCAGCAAATGCGGCATATACACCGAACCAAAGGCCGCCATCAGCAGGATAAC
>JAUNIY010000063.1 GCA_030523305.1 Eubacteriales bacterium | reverse complement strand
CATAACGATTTACCATTACATCAAGTAGTTTGTTTCCGCTATGGCACGTTTTAGAATAAGCCGTCAATTCTCCATAAAGCTTTGCAACGTAGTCATCAATCCGTAGATCTTGGCTAAGTTCTCGTATTGCATTTAAGTGTTTACGCGTATCATGTGCGTACAGCATCAGATTTTGATTTTGTTTTTCCAGAATATCATAGTATTCTTTTTCTGCTTTCAAGTGTGCATTTTCTTCTTGAGCTTTTATAAGTATTGCATCTTTTTCAATTTCATGCTGAAATGTATAGAAAAGGAAAATCAAAGATAGGAGCAAAAATCCGCTTGTTGCGGCCAGGACTGCCTGACCATCTTGACTTTGAACTTCGGTAAATGCAATATACGCAGATGTGAGCAAGCAAGCCGTCACACAAGTAGGGTAGATAAAAAAAGGGGTGGGGATTCGTCGAACCGGAGTTTTTGCAGAGCAATTAGACAGTACCACACATACCAGGAAGAATGCTGATTTACATGACAACGCTTCCAGAAGGAGTATTGCCAAGTTATCGCAGTATTCCTTTACTGGAATGGCCAGCAAACAGGAAAAAGCATAAATTATGATTAGTTCAATTGCAAAGTTGAGCCCATCAAGAAGCAAACTGTAAAGGATTGCAATTTTAGGGGATATATGAAAACACAAACTGAAAAATAACGCAATCACTGGAATAATTACAATGGTATTTACAATTGCTGTATTTTTAGAAAAAAGGTTAAAAATGGAACCGATTTCGAAAAAGCAAATTCCAATCAGAACGCATTTCCATTTGCAAAAACGCGGTTCGCTAATTCTTGAGAAAAAAGCGCTGTAAATTAATGCTTCTACAGCATATACTATGCTAGAGATTATTGGATTAAGCATTCCCTACCTCCCGATATATTCAAACCAAGCTTTTCTAAATTCTGGTTGCTTTTTAGGTGCAACAGGGATACTTAATCCGTCAGACATAATCAATTTTGCATATGTGTATTGATTGACATGGTGTAGATTCACAATATAAGATTTATGGGGTTGCCGAAAGAACGTATGTGGAAAATATTCTTTCCAGTCATCCAATTTTCCAGCGACCAAAAAGCAAGAGTACTTCGTCTGAACAGCGACCTTTCTCCCTTCTAATGTGAGATACAAAATGTCATCCACGAGAACACGTTGCTGAACTCCGCTGGAATATAGAAAAATGTCTACATAAGCACCGTCTATATATTCCAATGCTTTATCCAAACCTGCAATTAAACGCTCCTTATTAAAAGGTTTTGTGTAATACCTTAATGCTTGAAGGTCCATGGCGTTATCTTGATACCCTTCATAGTTAGTGACAAAGAACAAAGCAGTTCTTCGATTGCGTCGACGTAGTTCTTTTGCTAATGTCAGGCCATCTACGCTACCCATCTGTATGTCAAGAAATGCAATATCAAACACATCTTTAGAGGTTAAAATATTGTAAGGATCAATGGCTTCGACAATATCGAAAGGAATATTTCGCTCAATCATATATTGTTCTACACATTCCTGCAAATGATGAATACAAGCTTCTTCGTCATCACATATTAAAATACGCATACAATTACCTCAAAATGAATAATTAATCTTAATATATCATATGGCGTTTACTTCGTCAATTGCGTAAAAACAGTAGTTTTGCATGAATTACCCTCATTTTTGCATACAAGCCCATACCAAAATAGGCATGGGCTTGTATTTATAGTCCCTCATCAAGCAGATTATCCAATAGTTTTTCTAGTAATCGTCTTCCGCTTGGTGTTAGAGCAGACAGTTTCTTCATGATTTCATCTACGCTCTGTGGACTTGTCCCAAGAAGAATTTCATCAGGAGTATGTCCAAACTGCACATATACACTGTATAGGACCTTGACTGTAGGCAATGAGCATCCCCGTTCAATGTCAGAAATATGGTTTTTTGATAGTCCAAGCACCTCTCCATACTTTTCTTGCGTTAACCCGGCTAATTTCCGAACATGGCGAAATCGTTTTCCAATTCGCTTTTGATCAAGTTCCATATGAATCCCTCGCTTTGGGGAAAGGATACCATATATTACATTAAAAGTAGACAAACTGGAATCGATAAGTTCGATAACACCATTATAAATCAGGAAAAAATCGGAAAATTCGATATTATCTGGAAAAACAGTAGTTTTGCATTTTTTTCCAGTAGTTTTGCTTTACCTCTTGAAATAAGCTCTTTTTCATGTTATGTTCGCCCCAGAAAGGAGGCGAAGTGCATGAAAAATGCAAAAAAACTGGTTGCAGGATTGGTAAAAACTGTTGCAGAAAAGGAGCTACAACGGGACGCAAATCGCACAAGCTGTAACCTCATTTATCAACCCAAAGTTCCACGCAATTTAAACCGCTTCAAAAAGAATCAGAAATGATTTCGCAACTTGGAGAAAAGCTTGCAACGATGCTTGTCTTCTCCGACGTAATAGCATCGGATGATATTGAATTGTATAGTTATGGCTTCTTTCTAATATTATCAAAATGTCTATATCTAATAGTCGCTGTTGTTCTAGGAATTATATTTCATGTTTTGTGGGAAAGCATTACGTTCTATGTGCTATTTTCAACACTTCGCGAATATACAGGCGGTATTCACGCAGAAACGGAGGCAAAGTGTATTGTTAGCTCGATTTTGATGTTATTTGTATCAATCAGCGGGATTTCCTATATGTCAAAAATGAGCCATAGGCTAGAAGCCTTCATCCTATTGATTGTTGGATGTGTAGCTATTTTCCTTTTGGCCCCGAAGGATTCCTTAAACAGGCAACTGTCAGCTAACGAGAAACGGCATTACCAATGCCTATCTAGGTATTTAACGATTGTATATGTTACCCTCAGTATTCTAACTGCTTGTATCTGCGATAAAATATTCTACACGGTTACAATGGTGATTTATATGGTAGGAGTTCTTTTAGTTGCTGACGTCATATTCTCCAAAATTAAAAGACAAACGGGCATTGATTGAATTAGGTTAAAATTTCTATAATGAGATGATGCTGCTAAGGTGAGATTTTAGGTTGACAAGAGTGGGCAGATCAAAGCTGCCAGAAAGGAACGTTTGATATGAAGAGACGTAAATTGTCTATCATTTGCACAATAGTCGCTATGTGCCTATTGATTAACAACTTCTCGGTCGTTTGCTCAGCTGCAGGTAAAACGGTTGCAGGATACAAGAGTACCTACTATTCAGGTACAGCTGATGCCTATGAAATGGTTTATGGCGTAGAAGACTACGATAGTGGATATTCCACGACATATAAAGAAGCCAGTCAGGTATCTAATAGCGATTTCTATGATAAATCCAAGACAATAAAATATTGGGCAGCCCACGGAAATAATACCGGTCGAGTTTGGGGAGAATCAAATACAACTAGCATTAATATTTTCTCTGATTACAGTGATTTTTCCTGGGCTGGAGGAAACCTAGAATTCGTATTTCTTGCAGTATGCAAGCAACTCGATGGACTAGGGAGCAACCCTCGTGCAGAGTATGCGCGTGCCATGATTGGTAATAGTGCAGTGCGTACCGTATGTGGCTATCATGAAGCAGCCCCTTCCGGGATTGATGGTGACATAGCTCGTAAATTCCTCGAATATGCCAAAACAGGTGAATCTGTTAAATCCTCTTGGATGTTAGCAAATACCTACTATGCGGATAAGGGATGGAGCTGCAGAGACTATTTGGTGCTTACACATAGTGGTGCAGTTCAATATTCTCGATTTGAAGGCTTCCCCGGTCTTACCTATTCACGTCCAAATGCTTCTTCAACTACAATTCTTAGATTTTCCTCAACGGGTTCAAATACACAGCCTCTAAGTGAACCTGTACTGGTGCAGGGCCTACAGATTACCGCTAATGTTGACGAGCTGATAAATGTCGATATACCGAATTCCTCTTTAGCAGCAGAGCCCTATTATCCCAGTATGGGTAGATCTCTTGACCAGGCAACGTTCAATGATGGCCATGCTATTTCGTCAATTTCTAAAGAAATTGGAGATACGCCTGTCTCGATGAATGAAGCGGATGCGCTATCTCGTGCTCAAGCTTGGTTCGATCAAGAGTGTTCTGGATTGCCTGTGAATCTTGCCAGAACAGCCAATGTCGAAGTTACCCCCATTGTCATGGCAGAGGTAAATCTTGACGGTGGCCCCGAGCAAGAATATGTCATTGCGTATTCTGTTAACAAACGCAACACCTACAATGGAATTCCAATTGTAGGCGATCACTGCAATGTTATACTTGATGATGAGGGAACTGTTTTTTCATCAGTCCAGTGGTCCGATTATACAGAAGTAGAAAATGATACCTCTAGAAGTGCAGAGTATTCCATGTCCTTTGAAGACGCGGCTGCAGCAGTTAGTGGTTATCTGGCTACATCTGAGAAATATCTATGTAGCACGGATAGTATCGATTCTACTTTGAGTAGCGGAATTCCGGTCGAAAATGTCGAACTGGTATACGCTCTAGACAATGATTCCGGAACATATCAGCCATGCTGGAGATTTATGGTTAAGGGATACGCCGCAGTCCTGGTGAATTGTTTCTCCGGTAACATTAATGAAATGTAAATCTATGCATTTCGGTAGAAAACCAGCCGCAATGCTCCTCGTATTAGGTGCGTTTTTGTGTTCCTGCACGATTAAACAGATGCCTATTGATTCAGCTTCTCAAGACAATGGGGAAAGAATTCAGGCATCGGTAAACACCAGTGGAGAAACCACATCAGTGGACCCGAATAGTAAATCCGATACAGGTGAAAAACTTCCAGCAACTTCACAGGGCTGTGACGATTTGGTTTCTGAAGAAAATATTAAATCGCAAATAAAAGTATCAATTGGAATCCCATTCCGCTTCTGGAACTCTCAGGCCCAGGAACTCCATTGCATATCTTTTTTCGACACCTATGCCAAACGTGAGGTCGAGCGAAAAACAATTCCAGCTCATGAAGAACAGGACAATCTAGAGTGGAATGTAACTGGAAAAATACTCTCCGTTACAGGATCGTGGAATGAAGATTTTGAAATTAATATGTCCACAAAAACTGCGACCTCTTTGTCTGACGGAATGGTATACGACATTGTACCTGGAAATATCATAGCTGAAAGCACCCCCGAATGAGTGTGTGAATTCATAAGTGGAAACAGCTGCATCGAGTTCTTTCGTACTACGTCAGTTGACCGTGCGTTGTGTCAAAAGGCGCACGCAGCAATTGCGTGGAAAGATAATTGAACAAGTAGTATTTCACAGTGGATGCCTCCCTAAATTTCACGGGAGGCATCCATCTTGTTCTTATCTGGACGTTTCGGTGCTTCCATCTCTTTATCCATTTCTTTTCGGGCAAGGATTTAACCAATTTGAAATATGACAGCTTACAGAAATTACCCTTGACAAATCTCGTCTCAAAAAGACAAAGTGCCCAAATAAAAGAACTGTCATTGCGAACCAGTCCGCAGACTGGTGTGGCAATCCCCCCCCGATTTCCGAACAATTACGTCCGAAAATCGGGGGTTTTACTCCTATCCGGGAGATTGCCACACCAGTGACGTCGGTCACTGGTTCGCAATGACAGCTTCTTTTTGACTATTTTGACCCACCTGAGTCCTTAGTGAGACAGCCCCTTTTTAGCAGCTTTTTGACAAACTGCTTCCAGTAATGAAATTCCAGATAATGGTGCCAGCGGAAGGGACGTTTCCCGTCCAGGTATTCGCCGAAGAATGCGTGTCCCGCCCGGAAGCCCTCGTAGAGGGAGGCGGCGAAGGGAGCGTACCAGTCCTCCTCGAACCAGTTGTACCGGTAGAGGTCGGAATATGCCTTCATATAGTGGACGAAGCACTGCTTTTTGTATTTGTCCGTCAGATATTTCCCATCCGGCGGCTGGTAGCCCCGGTCAGAAGCAAACCGGGTGAGCTCCGGGGTGTAGCCCATGACGATGGGGCCGGTGAAATCCACCGGGTAAATGGGGTAGTGAGCGTCGATGTAGGTCACGTTCAGATCCCGAATCCGGTTCACATCCACCTGATTGTCGATGTTCAGCACCAGCCGCTCCACAATTTCCAGAGTTTGTCCGTTTTTTGCAAAAAGCATGTTGTGAGGCAGGGAACCGGAAAGTGAGGCTACTATTTTTGCCCCACGAATGCGGAAAATCATTTCATCCAATGGCAGCGTCTCCGGGTAGAGCAGGGTGTAGCCGTTTCTTGCGAAAAAGTCGTCCAGCAAATCCCCGCCGCACTCGAAAAAGCCGGCCTTTTTCAATCGGCTCCGGCTGAAATAAATCTTGTCATCGGCCTTCCAGTCCGGGTTTACCGTGATATTTTCCGCCACGGCGTCGAAGACCCGCAAAAGCTTCGGGGTGTAGGCACTGCGCATATGAATGCCCAGCTCCGGGATCAGCACCTGCCGATAGCGAACGGGCTTGGAAAGAATTTCCAGCTTGTCCCAGATGCCCAGCAGCTCCAGAAACCGGCGGAAATTTCCTTTGATTTCCCGCTCCGCGTTTTCGTCCACGAAGTAGACGTATTTGTCAACGGTTGGGTCGTTTTCCAGAAAATACCACAGCCGGGTAACGCCCTCAATGAGAAAATGCCCCCAGTGGTTCACCAGATACCCGCAGTACACTACCTTTTCATCCCGATATTCCGGATTTTCCAGAGGGTAAGTCCCTTCTACCCGGCCGGGAATACCGGATTCCGGAACATAATTGCCATTTTCGTCCAGAACGCCGCCCTTGCCGAAGAGCAGCCCGAAGCCCCGGCGCAGAGGATAAACGGTGGCGTTTTCCAGAGCCAGAACGGCGGGGTTTTCCCGAACCTCCACCGGATCGGTGACCCATTTTCGAAGAGCCTTGGCCTTTTCCGGCCGGAGATACTGATAGGAAATGTCCATGTTTCTCACCTTTTCGTCTGCTTTAGAGGCAGCAAACGCTGATCCTTGTCGCTGAGTTTCAGGGGCGTGCCGTCCGGCAGGGCGTAGCCCTCGGCACTGGCGGTGCCCTGGTAGATGCCCGTCACCCCGGGCCAGCGGACGCCGATATCCGGGTCGTTCCAGGCAAAGCCCAGTTCATCCTCCGGATGGTAGAAATCCGTCACCTTGTAGCAGAATTCCGCGGTGTCGGAGAGCACCAGAAAGCCGTGGGCGAAGCCCGGAGAGACGTAGAACTGCTTTTTGTTTTCCTCGCTCAGTTCAATGCCGAACCACTGACCGTAGGTAGGGGAGCCCTCCCGCACATCCACGGCCACGTCGTACACCGCCCCCCGGATGACCCGCACCAGCTTGCCCTGGGGGTACTTTTTCTGGGTATGCAGTCCCCGGAGCACCCCCTTGGTGCTCATGCTCTGGTTGTCCTGGACGAAGACCATGGGAAGACCGGCTTCCGTCATGTCCTGCTGGTTGTAGGTTTCCATAAAATAGCCCCGGCTGTCCCCATGGACGGTGGGCTCAATGATATACAGTCCCTCAATGGGGGCTTTTGTCACCTTGATTTGACCCATGTTTGCGCCTCCGCGTTACGCGTGATAGTGAAGCAGCCGCTTGACAAACTGCTTCCAGTAGTGAATCTGGAAATAGTGCTCCTTCAAAAAAGGCCGGTCCCCGTCCAGATACTCCTTGAAGTAGGGGTAATTGTCTTCGTAGGCCTCATACAGGGAATCGGCGATGACGGGATACCAGGGCTCCATGTGCCAGCGATAGCGGTAGTTGTCCTGGTAGGAGGCCATGTAGGCCTTGAAGCACTGGTCACGGTACTTCTTGCTCCGGTAAATTTCATCCGGCGGCTGAAGGCCGTTGTCCGAAATGAACTTTTCCAGAATGTGGTTGCAGCCCAGCATCAGCGGCCCCACCGTGTCCACGGTGTACAGGTGGAAGTTGGCGTCAATGGGGGTCACGTCCAGGCTCCGCATCTGGTTGATGCTCACCTGATAGTCCACATTGATAACAAACCGTTCCAGAATCAGATGCTTCTGACCATTTTGGGCAAAGAGCATATTGTGCTGAGCGGAGCCGGAGAGCGTCGCCACCACTTCGGCATTCCGGATGAGGTAAATCATCCGGGAAAGGCTGAGGTTTTCCGGATGGAGCACTGCGTAGCCGTTTCGTTCGAAGAAATTGTCCAGAGCCTCGCCGCCGAACTCGAAGTGATTTCCTTTGTAGAAGCTGGTGCGGGTGAAGAAAATCCTGCGTTCCGGCTTCCAGTCCGGTTCCGGCGCCACATGGGCGGCCACGGCGTCAAAAATATCCAGAAACTTGGGGCTGTAGAATTCCATGCACCGGAAGGCAATTTCCGGCACGATCACTTCCCGATAGGTAGTGGGAACGGAGATGATCTCTACCTTGTCCCAGATGCCAAGTAATTTCAGAAATTCCCGGTAATTCCCGCCGATTTCCCGGTTTTCTCCCTCTTTCAGGAAGAAGACATACTTGTCCGCGAGGGGGGGATTTTTTTCTAAAAAATACCACAGCCGGGTGACAGCCTCCACCAGAAAGTGTCCCCAGTGGTTCACCAGATATCCGCAGAAAACCACCCGTTCGTCCCGATATTCCGGCTTTTCAAAGGAGTAGCCGTTCCAGATTCGGGTGGGGATGCCGGACAGCTCCACATATTGGCCGTCCTTATCCACGACACCGCCCCGGCCAAAGAGCACGCCCTCTCCGGGGATAGGCCGCAGGGGCAGCACCGTGGCATGTTCTCCCTGCCAGACGCGCAGGTTCTCCCGCTTTTCAAAGGGGGCAGCGTACATCCGGCGCAGCCACTGGGCCTTTTTCGGGCGCAGATAGTTGTCGTTGAGTTGATACATGGGAACGCCTGCCTTTACCGATTTGCGTACATTTTCTCGTAGTAATTCTGATATTCTCCGGAAATAATGGTTTCCCACCAATCCCGGTTGTCCAGATACCACTCGATGGTCTTCTGAATGCCGTCGGCGAATTTGGTCTCCGGCAGCCAGCCAAGCTCGTTGTGAATTTTCGTCGGGTCGATGGCGTAGCGCATGTCATGGCCCTTCCGGTCGGTGACGTAGGTGATGAGGCTTTCCGGCTTGCCCAGAGCCTTGCAGATGATTTTCACAATGTCGATGTTGCGCATTTCGTTGTGGCCGCCGATGTTGTAAACCTCGCCTACCCGACCCTTATGGAGAATCAGGTCGATGGCCTTGCAGTGATCTTCCACATACAGCCAGTCCCGGACGTTCAGTCCCTGGCCGTAAACCGGCAGGGGCTTGTCGTTCAGGGCATTGGCGATCATCAGGGGGATGAGCTTTTCCGGGAAGTGATAGGGGCCATAGTTGTTGGAGCACCGGGAAATGGTCACGGGCAGTCCGTAGGTCCGGTGATAGGCCAGCACCAGCAGATCCGCGCTGGCCTTGGAGGCGGAGTAGGGGGAGCTGGTATGGATGGGGGTTTCCTCGGTGAAGAACAGGTCAGGCCGGTCAAGAGGCAGGTCACCGTAAACTTCATCTGTGGAAACCTGGTGATACCGGGTGATGCCGAACTTCCGGCAGGCATCCATCAGCACCTGGGTGCCCAGAATATTGGTTTGCAGGAATACTTCGGGATTTTCGATGGAGCGGTCTACATGGCTTTCCGCCGCGAAGTTCACCACCATATCCGGGTGCTCTTCCGCAAAGAGCTTGCAAACCCCCTCCCGGTCGCAGATGTCCAGCTTCACGAACCGGAAATTGGGATTGTCCATCACGGGAGCCAGGGTGGACAGGTTCCCCGCGTAGGTCAGCTTGTCCAGGCAAATGATCCGGTAATCCGGGTATTTGCCCAGCATATGGAAAATAAAGTTGGAGCCGATGAATCCGGCGCCGCCGGTTACAATAATTGTCATATTGGTTTCCTCAATTCTTTTGATTTTCCCGGAAGCTGATGAATTTGTCATTGGCAACCTGCTGCAGATGGTGCCCGTAGGGAGACTTGCCGTAGGCCTGGGCGGATTCCAGAAGCTCCTCTTTGGAAATCCAGCCATAACGGAAGGCGATTTCCTCCGGGGCGGAAATCTTCACACCCTGCCGCTTTTCCACCATGTGGACGAACTCCGCCGCCTCCAGCAGGCTTTCCATGGTGCCGGTGTCCAGCCAGGCAAAGCCCCGGCCCAGCAGCTTCACATCCAGAATGTCCTGTTCCAGGTACATGCCGTTGAGCGTGGTGATTTCCAGCTCCCCCCGCTTGGAGGGGCGTACCTCTTTGGCTCGAGCCGCAACCCCGGCAGGGTAGAAGTACAGGCCGGTGACGGCGTAGTTGCTCTTGGGCTGGGCGGGCTTTTCCTCCAGGGAGATGACCTTCTTATTTTCGTCGAATTCCACCACGCCGAACCGTTCCGGGTCGGGCACATAGTAGCCGAAGATGGTAGCACGGCCCTTTTCCGCATTCACCCGGGCCTCCCGGAGAATGCCGGAGAAGCCGCTGCCGTAGAAAATGTTGTCCCCCAGCACCATGGCGCAGGGCTCATCGCCGATGAATTCCTCGCCGATGAGGAAGGCCTGAGCCAGACCATCCGGGCTGGGCTGAACGGCATAGCTCAGGTGAATGCCGAAATGGCTGCCGTCTCCCAGAAGCTCCCGGAAGCGGGGGGTGTCCGTGGGGGTGGAAATAATCAGAATGTCCCGAATTCCCGCCAGCATCAATGTGGACAGGGGATAGTAGATCATAGGTTTGTCGTAAACCGGGAGCAATTGCTTGGAGGTGACCTTTGTCAGCGGATACAGCCGGGTGCCGGAGCCACCGGCCAGAATGATACCCTTCATATGCAGTCTCCTTTTCCGGAAGAGTAACCGCACTCTCCCTTTTATTGTGTCATTTTACCATGAATAAACGGGAAAGTAAACCGTGATTTCCGAAATTAGGATGCTCTGATTAGGGTCTATCTGAAAACCGGGAATATGACCAACGGCGAGGGATTTTCCGCCTGATGAAGCCATTTTTTTGCAGGAATACTCTGGGTATTGCAAGAAAAAATGGTGCCCAGCAGGTGGAAAAGACCCGCTGTTTGGGCGTGTTGACGGTTTTCAGATAGGCCCTAAGATTCCCTATTTCGGTTTTTTATTCTTTACACTGACCGGGGAATGTGTTATTTTGATAAAAAATACATGCTGAGAACAAGTATCATTCTGTAGAAAGAACAATTTGGCACTATTCGTTGCTTTAAGGAGGATCAGGCGTGCATGAAACATTTTGGGTATCTTGTTTGTGCGTTATTTCTTTTGTTTTTCCTGACGGGGTGTTGGCGGTACGCTGATGATAACATATCCTCTTCAGGGGTATTTCCGGAGGAAACTTCCAATCCGACAACCTCCTTGGAAGAAATATCCGCCCCGACGGTCACTTCTACGGAAGAACCGTGGCAGACGGAGCCTGTTTCCTACAGCGGAGCCACATGGCAGGACGTGTATCGTCAAATTATACTCAGCGATCCCCGTAATTATCTTGCGGTAGAGCTAAGCCCTGAAATCAACATGGAGAATCGGCAGCTGTATTTGGGAGTCCATGATTATGACTGCGACGGTACTCCGGAGCTGATAATCGGCGATTCCTGGGCTGCGGCAGTGTTTACCTATGCGGATGGGCAAGCAGAGAAGCTGGCAGACCTGTGTATTACGGACACAGTGTGGTGCATCAATGGACTTCACGCCAGGGGAAACAGCATCAGCGTTCACTGTGACGGAGCCGGTGGGGGAGATTTTGTAAATTTTGGTTTTTGGGACGGGGAATATGTGCTTGGCATCTATACAGGGCTAAGCAACGCCTATGACCCGCCGCTCATCAATGGAAAAACGGGAACGATAGACCAAATGAATCGAATTTATTCGATCGACTATGCTTCTTATTCAGAGGATGATCTGAAAGAAATGGTTCACTTGGTTCGGGAGGGCAATGGCTGGACGATACACCTTCCATCCGGGGAGATTGTAACCTTGGACGAGTCCGCTGACTTTGATCGTTTCCTGTGGGAATAAGATGGGTTAGCAGGACTTACATATTCTAAAAGATTTTTTTGAACATGAACCCGAAATCCTTCCGCATAAGGCAGCAAAGAAAGAATAGATGGAGCAGAAAATGGAAACATCAAAGTATATTTTTAAGGAGATATTATGAGAATAAAGTTTCGGAGTTTATGGACGCTTGTATTGTTATGCCTCTGCTGCTTCCTGACCGCATGCGCAAGGGAAACCGCAAGTGAGCAGATAACGGAAAGCACAGCAGTACAGGAGAAGGTCGAATCGGCGGAAATCCCAACTACCACAGAACCAACCGATTATGTGCCGGAGATGTCGGGAAAAATCGATTTCCGATATATTTACAGGGGCTTTACCGGAGTCCCGCTGGACAATCGGGAAGAGATCGAGAAGTTCAGGAATTTTGGGGTACAGATGATAGCCACAGAGGATGAATGGCACGCATTTATGGACACCTACTGTCCCGGAATCCCTTATAATGAATCGTGGGATTTTCAGGAGGATTACCTGCTGGCTTCCGTTACCGCCAGTGAGGATCCCGCGTTTGCGGTGGCTGACGCGGTCGCAAGCTTGACCTGGGAGAACGGAAGCTTTATCCGCGAATATGAAAAGGATCCGGATCATTATGTCTATGCCCTGAATACCGGGGAGTACACCCACTTTTATGTGGAAGTGATCGCGATCAGCAAAGAAGGCCGGGACGCAACGCCGGAGAGAACGAAGACCCAACCCACAGGCGGCAATTTTGAGACTCTGTACAGAGGGTTTACCCTGGTTTCCCTGGAAGACAGGGATACCTTTGATAAATTTATGCAGTTCGGAACCCAGATCATCGGGACAGCGGAGGACTTTGCCGCGTTTTCGGCTTTCTATTGCCAAGGGAATCCTTGTGATATGTCCCTGGATTTCTCTGAAGAATGCGTTATTGCGACGATTATGCTGGGTGCGAAACCAGGCTATGCCATGACCCACAAAAGCTTGGGAATCGACCCGGAAACCGGGTACCTGAACATTGAGTTGGATTACATAGACCCTGTATATGCTCTGAATTCCGGAGAGTATGGTCACTATTTTGTAGAACTCATAAAAGTAAACAGATCGGAGCTGCCTGACAACAGGGATTCGTGGACATACCATTCCTAATGAGAAAATCGCGAAACGACGGTATGAATTCTGAACATGTTAAACTGACTTGCGGCACAGTTTTGCGGTCAGTTCTCTGCAAGCGGGGGATGACATCAAAACTGTGCAGGCCAACCTAGGCCATGCCACAGCAGCTTTTACGCTGGATGTTTACGGCCATGTAACAGAGAAAATGAAGCGGGATAGTGCCACAAGAATGCAGAAACTCTATGAAGCCATAAGGGAAAAATAAGGGAAAACACAAAACAGCAAAAAATTGAGTGGGAGAAAACTAAACCTTTGGTGTGGTAAAATAGCCGAAAACAAGATAAAAAAGAAGATCACCGAACAAATAATGTTCGGTGATCTTGGCAGGGGCACAAGGACTTGAACCCTGAGCCTACGGTTTTGGAGACCGCTATGATATTCTGAAAAACGCAGATATATCAACGCTATTTTGAGCACTATCACCCGTAATATTACTTATTTATTACTTATAGGCTACACCAAATATTGCCGTCCTTTGTACACTTCCAGCCATTTTTCAAGGTTAACTTGTGTAACGAACATCCTGTTCCCTATTGTCGTAGTGGGGAAGCCAGCCGAGTGCATAAGTGCATATGCCTGATTCTTCCCCATAGAAAATATATCTTGAATGTCCCTAGAAGTCAATAGTTTATTTTCTCCTGTGCGCAAGATACACTTCTCACGCACCTGGTGTTTAACAGTACCGATAATAATTCCATTCCTTTCTTTTGGTACTGTTGCCTCCTGCCAACGGCGAGGATATGACCGCCACAATTGGCGGTTTGAAAAGCCAAACAACAATTCGTTTTCCGTTAATTAACTCCGTAATAGTCAGCTAGTGCTTCACTGACACCTAAAAGGTCATACAATGCACGTACATCATCTGATTCAAACATATATTCTGTCCTTTTTATTGCCTCATTTAGCCAGCACGCAATTGAAGTATCACTATTTAACGAATCAAGCATTTGCTTCAAATGATCTCTAAATCT
>JAUNIY010000062.1 GCA_030523305.1 Eubacteriales bacterium | reverse complement strand
TGATTGTGCTTTGCGGTACGGCGGCCACATAGCTGAGCCGGTTGGGTGTCATGCTGTGCTTTTCACATAGCTCACGGATGCGCAATGCAACTGCCTGTTGTGTATTCATATCATTTCCTCCATTTTATACACAGAATAGCGGTATATCGTAATCCCATAATAGGTCATCAGCAAAAAAATTTTAGTGATACTTCACTAATCAAAAGAATCATGGTATACTGAGTTAGTGATTTATCACTAATTTTTATATCAGGAAGGAAGATTCTATATGTTATGGAACAAACGTACCGCCAGCATCGCGCTTGCCGGCCTGCTGCTGTGCAGCACGCCAACGGCATGGGCTGCCAATCCATCCTACAACGCGGTAAACCATACGCGCGCCGCAATCATACAACAAGGCCTTTTCGGCGAATCCATGCTGTGGACGCTGGATGCAGAGGGTACGCTGACAATCACCGGCGGTGGCGAGATGCCGTATGCTTCTGCCTACCCATGGGCCCCATACAACGATGCCATTCGGCATATTGTCATCGACGACCTCATCACGGGCCTTGGCGATGGGGCCTTCGCAGGCTGTTACGCGGAAACGGTGACGCTCCCCGCACAAATCACCGCATTGGGTAATGGTACGTTCCAGAATTGCCCGAACTTGACAAGCATCACCATTCCGGACCGTGTGACCAACCTCGGGCAGAATCTCTTTTCCGGCTGTACGCACCTGGAATCTGTGGAACTCCCGGAAGCCATTGCAAGCATCGCCTCCGGCGCGTTTGCGTCGTGCACCAGCCTGCAAACGCTGACCTTTTTGGGCAACGCACCTGATTTCGCCGAGGATACATTTACCGGTTCCTCCATCTCCATCCATTACCCTGCCCACAACGAAAGCTGGACACCAGATATCCTACAGGATTACGGCGGCAATCTGACGTGGGTCGCCGACGGCGCGCATACGCATACCTATGGTAAGCCGGCATTTGTTTGGCAGGACGACCATACCTGTACTGCCACCTTTACGTGCATCGATGCGGACGACACCCAAACCGTTCCCTGCGCGGTGGCAAGCGAAACGACTGCCGCCACCTGTACCGAAGCGGGTACAACTATATATACTGCTTCCGCAGAGCTCGAAGGGGAAACCTATACCGACATCAAGACGGTAGCGATCCCGGCGACCGGCCACGATTACACCAGCACATTCGCGTGGGCAGAGAGCGAAGACGGAGGCTATACCGCGACGGCAAACCTGGTTTGCTCCAGGTGCGATGGCAAGCAAGCGGGGATTGCAGCTGCCGTCACCGAACAGACAACGGCTGCCACCTGCACTGAATCAGGAGAGACCGTATATACAGCTACCGCAGAGGCCGAAGGGAAAACCTATACCGATACCAAGACGGTAGAACTCCCGGCGACCGGTCACAAATACGAAAGCAAATTTACGTGGACGGATGCTGAAGACGGAGGCTATGCGGCAACGGCAAGCCTGGGTTGCTCTAGGTGTGATGGCAAGCAAGCGGGGATTGCAGCTGCCGTCACCGAACAGACAACAGCTGCCACCTGCACCGAAGCGGGCGCAACCGTATATACTGCTTCCGCAGAGGTCGAAGGGGAAACCTATACCGACATCAAGACGGTAGCGATCCCGGCACTCGGCCACAAGTGGGATGACGGTGTCGTCACAAAGGAACCGACGACAACCGAGAGCGGTATCAAAACCTATACTTGCACCGTGTGCATGCAGACCCGGACCGAAGCGATCGATCCGATTCCGGACGACTCGAAGCCGGTTTACGAAATCTTTTCCGACCTTTCCGCGGGTGCATGGTATATCGATGCCATTCAATATGCATATGACAACCACATCATGGCCGGTATGGGGAATGGGACGTTTGAACCCAACTCGTCGATGACCCGCGCGATGGTTGCGCAGATTGTGTATCATATGGCAGGCGCGCCTGAGGTTTCCGGTGATAGCCCATTTCAGGACGTACCGTCCGGCAGATGGTATTCCGACGCCATTCTTTGGGCAAGCCAAAACAATGTTGTGGCAGGCATGGGAGACGGCACGTTCCGGCCTAGCGACATCATCACGCGTGAACAGTACGCGAGCATCTTGTATCATTTTGCAAACCAGCCGGCGGTTTCCGGTTCCCTGGATTTCCCAGATGCTGCGGAAGTCGGCAGCTGGGCAGCGGATGCCATGCTGTGGGCAAACCAGCGCGGCATCATCACCGGTACAAAAAAAGGCAGCACGGTGATGCTGGAACCAAAAGGTTCCGCAACCCGTGCTCAAAGTGCGATGATATTGATGCATTATCTGACAACAGAATCTTAAATCATATCATACCATACCACCCGAGCCCAAACCCGAAAGTGCAGGTTTCACTCACGCTCCGGAAAGCATGGCTGTATTCTCAGAAGCAAACAGCTTGATTTCATCTCCCTGCGCCTGTATTTCCACCTGCTGTCCGGCCCTGCCGGACAGCAGCAACCCGGCAAGCGGGTCCGTGACCTTGCGCGCTACTTCATCGCGCACAGCGCGCGCGCCGCGTTTTGCGTCGACGATCCCCAGCTTTTGTTCGACTGGGGTATCCCAAACCAAGCGCGTCCCGCGTGCCAAGCATCGTTTTGCCAGCCTGGCAAGCTCCTGTGCGGCAATCGCCGCACAATCTGCCGCCGTCAGAGCAGAAAAAACGATGATGTCATCCAGACGCGCCGCTAGCTCCGGCTGCAATACTCGCCGGGCTTCCTCCTCTGCATGGGTCTGCTTCGGATTTTCTTTCGTGGAAAAACCGACCAGACGTCCTTGCTTCCCGCTCCCCAAATTGGATGTCAACACCACGACAGCGTGACGAAAATCTGCGCTGCGGCCCTCGGAATCGGTCAACCGTCCATCCTCCAATAGACGCAGCAGCAGGCGCAGGACATCAGGGTGCGCCTTTTCTACTTCATCAAACAACACCAGAGAGCGTGGCCGCCGCCGGATTTTTTCCGTCAGCTGCCCGCCATCGCCATAACCCTTGTATCCGGGAGGTGCGCCGATCAACCGGGATACATCCTGCGGCTGCTGATATTCCGAAAGGTCGATACGGATCAGTCCTTCTTTGCCAAACAACGTTTGCGCCAGCGCAACACAGACCGAGGTTTTCCCGACGCCAGTCGAGCCAGTGAGCAGCAATGCCGCTACCGGACGCGTTTCATCCCGCAGGCCTGCACCGCCACGCCGCACAGCGCGGCAGATCGCCCGGACCGCTGCCTCCTGTCCAATCACAGTACGGCAAAGCTCCTGCTCCAGCTGCAGCAGCTTGCGCGCCGCATCGCCCTCTGCTGCTGCAGAAAACCCGCCAAACCGTTGTGCTGTCCGTGCAATTTCCGCTTCCGTGATTTCCGAACCACCTTCCAAATGCACCGCCGCACAGGACTCATCCAGCAAATCAATCGCTTTATCCGGCAAATGCCGTTCCGGGCTGATGCGTACCGAAATTTGTACCGCCGCGCGCAAGGCGCTGGGATGGATGTGCACATGATGATGCCGCTCATACCGCGAAGCAATGCCTTGGAGGATTTCTTCCGCTGCCGTTTCATCGGGTTCGGATACATCGATCCGTTGGAACCGACGTTCCAACGCCGCGTCTTTTTCGATGGTTTTATGGTATTCTTCAACCGTCGTCGTGCCGATCAAGCGAATCTCTCCCCGGGACAGCGCGGGTTTCAGCAGGTTTGACGCATCAATCGCCCCTTCCGCCGAGCCCGCGCCGACCAGCGTGTGTACCTCGTCGATAAACGCAATCACATTTTTGGAGGCTTTGAGCTCCTTTACGATGTTTTTTAGCCGCTCTTCAAATTCACCGCGGTATTTCGTGCCGGAAATTAAGCTCGCCATGTCCAGTGACACCAGCCTGGCGCCCAATAGCTCCTCCGGCACATCCCCGTTGGCAATCGCAAGCGCCAATGCTTCCGCAACCGCCGTTTTGCCAACGCCCGGGTCGCCCAGCAAGACCGGGTTGTTTTTCGTCCTGCGCTGCAAAATGGTCATCAACCGGAACAGCTCATCCTCCCGTCCGATCACCGGATCCAGCATGCCAGTGCGGGCCAGCTCCGTCAGGTCGGTCGTATAGCGGTCCAACGTCGTGGTGGATGCAAGCCGCCCCATGGAACGCCAGCCTGCCGGCTCCTGCGCAATGGAAATCCCGGTCTGCCGTTCCAGCGCCGGGATATCTGCCTCCATCTTTTCGAGCACGCGCCGTGCTGTGCATTCGCGGAAGCTGACCAGCGCGCACAGCAAGTGGCCTTCTCCCGCCTTGCCTTTTCCCGCAGAATTGGCCGCTTTTTGTAAAACCTGCTGCAAATTTTTGCTGATATGCTCTGGTTTATGCCGTGGAAATCCCCGCCCCGCTACCTTTGCCGTATAGTATAAGCTGCGCCATTTCCCTGCGCCGGCCTGCGCTAGGATTTTCCCTGTCGTTTCACGCTTTGCTGTCAGTCCCAACAAAAGATGCTCTGTCCCCACAGTATATTTTCCAAGTAAACCGGCATGCCGCGCCGAAACCTCCAGCACATGCCGCGCGTCCTGGTCAAATGGTCCTTGCAATTCCATTGCTATCCCTCACTTTCAAAGGCTCTTTTCTTCATCTTTACCCAATCGCTTCCTTTTTAGACGTAAATTTCTCCAATTGCCGGGATAAAAATTTCTTTCCACAAATTGGGGGGATTTTTTGTGCTTTAGGAGTTGTTTTTTTCCCACATTGTGATACAATAGAATTGAAATTATTACAGGAGGTGCTATTCTCATGGCTTATGCAATTAGCAGTGCTTGCATCAGCTGCGGTTCCTGCGCTGGTGAATGTCCAGTAGGCGCTATTTCCGAGGGTGACGGCCAGTATGTCATTGACGCTGGTTCCTGCATCGATTGCGGTTCCTGCGCCGGTACCTGCCCGATGGGCGCGATCGCTCAGGAGTAAACCACAGTTATTACTTACGCAAAGAAGACCCGGTAGGTTTTACCGGGTCTTTTTCTATGGATTTCGTTGCATTTCACGGCAGCATTGCATAAATATGAAGGATACACCCCCCAAAAGAAGCAGCATTGGCCTGTTTGCCTTGGTTCATTTGACTCTCATTTTCTGACAAATCATAGCAAAATCTATGCGCTTTTCCCCTTGTTTTCAGCAACAAAAGAAGGTATAATACAACCGCAGTACAGATAGAACAGCAATACAGACGGTTTATATCCCTGTTGTACGTCCTGCTCTGCAAAAATTATAAATAGAAGGTGTTTTGTATGGAAAACTATTCTTTCCTGCTGGTTCTGGCAATTATCCTTCTTTCCACGAAGGTATTGGGCCTTATCTCCGGTAAGGTGAATATGCCGCAGGTTGTCGGCGCGCTGGTTGCCGGCCTGGTTCTCGGCCCCTCTGTCTTGAATCTTGTGACCGAAGACAGCGTCATCACCGTGCTGTCTGAGATCGGCGTCATCATGTTGATGTTCTCCGCCGGCCTGGAAACCGACCTGCAGGAGCTGAAAAAGACCGGTGTCGCCTCTTTTGTCATTGCGCTGGCAGGCGTTATCGTACCTTTGATCGGCGGCGCCGCTCTGTATCTGATATGGTTCAACGGCGAAGGCGATCCGCAGCACTTCCTCAAGGCTATTTTTGTCGGCGTTATCCTGACAGCCACGTCTGTCAGCATCACAGTTGAGACCCTGCGCGAAATGGGTAAATTACAGGGCAAAGTTGGTGTTGCGATCCTCGGCGCAGCTGTTATCGACGATATTCTGGGCATCATCGCTCTGACCATCGTATCCAGCTTTACCGATCCGGACGTCCAAATTGCCTCTGTCCTGCTGAAAATCGTCCTGTTCTTTGTCTTTATCGCCGTCGTCGGCTTCTTCGTTTATAAATATTTCCAGCACTTGAACCGTGTATTCAACGAAAAGATGCACCGCCGCGTTGCGATTTATGGTCTGGCATTTTGCTTCCTCCTTTCGTATTGCTCGGAGACGTTCTTTGGCGTTGCAGATATCACCGGCGCATATTTTGCCGGCCTGCTGCTTTGCAACCTGCCGAATGTGCGCAACTACGTGAGCAGAAAAATCGATATCAGCGCGTACATGCTGTTCTCCCCGGTTTTCTTCGCAAGCGTTGGCCTGAAGACCGACCTGAGCGGCTTGACTGTCAACTTGTTGATTTTCGCACTGCTGCTGCTCGTCATTGCCATTGTCTCTAAAATCATTGGCTGCGGCCTGGGTGCAAAGATGTTCCACTTCACCAACCACGAAGCGTTGTCCGTTGGTGTCGGCATGGTATCCCGTGGCGAAGTTGCATTGATTGTCGCACAAAAAGGTGCGGCCTCCGGCCTTGTCTCGGACTCCCTGTTCGGCCCGGTTATCCTTGTCGTTATTGTCACGACTTTGATCACGCCGGTCCTGCTGAAGATCATCATGGGCGACAAAAAAACAACTGCATAATCAACTACCGGAACATATACTGGCTGATCGAAAACCCTGGTTCATGATACATGAAATCAGGGTTTTGTGCTGCCCTGCGGATGCCAAGGATTCCTTTTCGCATAGATATACAAAAACAGGACTGCCGCGCAGTCCTGTGAAAACTTGCCGTCTGCCGCATGCTCGTGCTTTGCGCGCACATTGCAGACGGAGACGTGTATGTTTCGACGCACATGTCGTCGAAACATACAAAATGATAACCCACTGCCAACAAATGCTGTAGCAGCGAAAATCTTTTTTATGCTGAGATTTCCTTTTTCCTATCGAACCGGAAAATCCTGTGGGAGCGGCGCAGGACGTGTAAAGCTTGTCTCCATCTGTCCGAAGGTACGGCTTTTGGCACCGGACAGCATTTTTTCCATCACTTCCAGCGAATGCAACGCCATTTCGCCGCTTGCTCGCTCCGGACGCCCTTCCGCAATCGCCAGCACTATGTCGATCAAGCCAATCCCCCGGCTGTTTTCCGTATGGCTGGTAGAAGCAAATGGCCTGGTCAGCGGAATGTGTACCCAATCCTGCTTAACCTCATGCCAGTCGCGCGGCTGATGATACCATCTGTAATTTTCCGCCGTGCGCAAAAGCAAATCCCCGCCGAAAATGTTGGGGCCGTCCAACGGGTCGATATCCGGCAGGCATAGCGTCCCCTTTGTGCCGTAAATTTCGATGCGCGGCAAATTGGAATCGTAGACATCAAAGGAGAACATAGCCGTGCCAATTGCGCCGGATGCAAACTGCATCAAGCCTGTGGTATATGTATCCACCTCAACATCGATCAATTCTCCCCGGTGCGGCTCGGTCTCGATTTTGCGCTGATCAAACGTCCGCTTGGACATGGCGCAGCAGCTTTCCACTGGTCCCAACAGCGACAGCAGCGCCGTCATGTAATACGGCCCGATGTCCATCAGCGGCCCCGCGCCCTGTTTGTAATAAAAGGCCGGGTTCGGATGGAAGGTCTCGCATCCCCGATAAATGACAAACGCCGAAGCGCCAATGACATCACCGATGGTTCCGGCATCCAAGATATCCCGGCAAGTCTGCAACCGCGCGCCAAGGAATGTATCCGGTGCGCAGCCAATGCGCAGGCCATTCGCTTTCGCCAGCTCCAACAGCTCTTTTCCCTGCGCATACGTAAAGGCAAGCGGCTTTTCCGTATATACGTGCTTTCCACATGTCAGTGCCAATTTATTGAGCGAATAATGGACGTCCGGCGTCGTAAGGTTCAAAATCAAATCCACATCTGCCTGCCGGATCAAATCCTCCGCGCAGGCATACACCTCCGGGATCGCGTACTCTTCTGCTTTTTTCCGCGCTTTTTCCAGCGTCCGGGATGCGCAAGCCACAATCGTGACAATATCATCGTATTTTTTTAAATTGTTTAGATAAACACGGCTGATATCGCCAAGCCCAACCACACCAATACGTAACTTTTTCATATGCAAAACCTCCTCGTCTCTCATATCCTTAGTATAATACAAAAGAAGAAAAAGCGAAAGACTGTTTGATACAATCTTCCCGCAATCTACACGCAAAAAGGGCCTGCATCCGGTCATGGATCAATGCAGGCCCCTTTGATGAAAACTTGAAACAAGGAGAGAGTTTGTATTTCAAGTATCACACGTATAAAATGTTATGTTGGAGAGAACCGGATGCCCGCCCGAAGCGGGCAACCGGAGAAAAGGAATTGTCTTATTTATTGCTTTATGCGCCAATACCCAATGGCGAGAAGAAGATGTATACACCGACAACGCAAATCATAACGATGATGGAAACAATCTTTCTATATTTCCAAGGTGTCAGGTCAACTGCCTGTACATCGGTCTGCTCCCACGCGGTAAGGGTAGGATTTTTCTTTTTATTGTTATGATTCATAACAGCCATGATAATCAACTCGATCGGCCACAGGATAGCGACCGCATATAGATAGTGCATGGTGCCTCCGCCCGGATACTGCGGAGCGATAATCATAAACAGTCCATATACCACAATGTGGAATACCATGATGACCTTAGCTGCATATTTTGGCAGGTACTTGAAGAAGAAACCACCGAAAACAGCGGATAGAACCGGAAGGCCAATCAGCATAACAAAGGAATCCAAGAAGGTTTTCAGTCCTGCCGGGAAGAAATATACCAGCGGGCCAACGACGGTGGTTGCAACAGCAAAAACAATGCCGATGTTCTTGCCTACCTTAACCAGCTTTTCTTCGGAAGCCTCCGGATTGATAAACTCATGATAAATGTCCATGGTGAACATTGTATTGACGGAGTTCAGCACGGAGTTGAACGAAGACAGGATTGCGCCAAACATAACCGCTGCGAAGAAGCCCATGAGTGGTGCCGGGATAACCTGTGTGACCAGATGCGGATATGCATCGTCCATCATGGTAACCTGGTTGCCCTGAAGCTCAAACAGTGCATATGCAATGACGCCTGGCAGAGCAAGGAACATAAATCCCAGGATCTTGAGGAATGCGCAGTACAATGCACCCTTTTGCGCTTCCTTCAGGTTTTCTGCCGCCAGTACGCGCTGAATGAAGGACTGGTGCGTACACCAGGACTGTAACCCGAGGAACACCAGGCCAGTAAATACAGTCGGCCAAGGAACTGCCGGCGCCTCTGCATTGATCGGGGCAATGGAATTCAGCTTTTCTGGATAATTGGCAACAAGATATTTCCAACCGTCGACAATTGCAAGGCCGCTCTCGCTGCCAGCTGCATGCCCCAGCACATTGAGTGCAAAGAACGGGATCATTAAGCCGCCGATCAACAGGCCAACGCCGTTTACCGTATCGGATACGGCAACTGCTTTCAGGCCGCCGAAGATTGCATAAATGGAACCGACAACACTGATTGCAATGCAAAGGATGACAATGGACTGGAATTTGGTCACGCCCAACAGATCGGACAAACCAAAAATGTTTTCAAAAACAAGGGAACCGGAATACAGGATAACCGGAATCTGTACAACAAGGTACAGGATAATGTATGCGATACAGAACCACAGCTTTGTGGACCGGTCAAACCGCAATCCGATCAGCTCCGGAATGGTGGTAATACCGCTTTTTAAGTACCGCGGCGCCGCCCACAGCGCCAAAACGATCAATGCTGTTGCAGCAAGAACCTCGAATGCCATCGGGCTCATGCCGACCGCCCAGGTCTGGCCATTGGTACCCACCAGCTGTTCCGCAGATAGGTTGGTCAGAAGCAGGGAACCTGCAATGACAAAGCCCGGAAGTCCGCGGCCTGCCAAGAAATAACCGTCGGCTGTCGTCTGGTCGTCGCCCTTTGTTTTCCAATAAGAAATGACGGCTACCAGGATCGTAAAGCCGACAAACGTAATTAACGTCAATGCCATATCTAACTACTACCCTCTCTATTCTATTTTCTCCTGAAAGAATGGAAAGGCAAGCCAGCCGCCTCTCTCTCCAGCATGGCGTTGCCTTTCCATCCTATATCAGCTATTCAGCCGCTGATTAGCAGTGCTTCATAATTGCCTGAACAGCAGTCTTGGTATCCGTTTCCGGGAACAGCTCGTAGCCGACTCTGCCGGTATAGCCGCAAGCTTCCAGATGGCGGATGACCTTGGTGTAATTGATCTCACCCGTTCCCGGCTCATGGCGGCCAGGTGCATCCGCTACATGGATGTGTCCAAACTGATCGCCGTAGTTGGTAATGGTGTCACAAATGCAGCCTTCATTGATCTGCATGTGATATACATCGTACAGCAACTTCAGGCGCGGGGAACCAATCAGACGGCAAATTTCAGCGCCCATCTGGGTTGTTGCCAGGAAGTTGCCCACATGATCGGTCGTGATATTGAGGGCTTCCAGATTCAGGTTGATTTCCTCTGCCTCTGCCAGCTTTGCGCACTCCAGCAGCATATCATACATCGAGCACAGCTTGACAGTATGAGACAAGTTGTCGTAATGGTTTACAACAATGCCGCCATCACCCAATGCATTGGAATGGATGGTTACGCTGGAAGCGCCAACCTTCTTTGCCGCTGCAATCGACTGCTTGAGATAATCGATGTATTTCTCCTTATGTGTCGGGTCAACGAGCGAATAATCTGCGTCTCCGTTGAAACCGGAAATGGCAATGCCAGCCTTTTCTGCCGCTTCACGGGTTGCATCCAGGTCACGAATGCGCCAGTCCCAAAACTCAACTGCTTCAAATCCATCGTCCTTGGCAGCCTGGAACCGTTCCAGCCACGGCAGTTCGGTATACAATGTATCGATGCAAGCGCATTTTCTCAGTGCCATATTATTCTACCTCCGAAATCTTAACCGGGCGGCCTTCCTTGAGGGATTTGGTAGCCGCTGCTGCCATCAATACCGGATACAGGCCATCTTCACCGGTAACCGGGGTCTCCGTATCATGGATTACCGCATCTGCAAACGCCTGCATTTCTGCAACAAATGCGCCGGTGTAACGATCCCACATAACCTTGTAAGCAGTGCCGCTGACGGTGCCATCTGCGCCCCACAGCACAGCGGTGTTCGGGATATCGTTTTCGTTTACTGCTGCGCCTTCCGAACCAAATACTTCTACTCTCTGGTCATAGCCGTAAACAGCCTTACGGGAGTTGTCGATAACGCCCAGCGCGCCGTTTTCAAACTTCAGCGTGACAATAGCCGTGTCAACATCGCCAGCTTCGCCGATGCCCGGGTCAACCAAGACGGAACCGTATGCATTGACTTCGGTAACTTCAGAGCCTGCCATGAAGCGGACCATATCGAAGTCATGGATCATCATGTCATAGAAGATGCCGCCGGAAACCTTGACGTAGGATACCGGTGGTGGCTCCGGATCACGGGAGGAAACTTTGATGATGTTGACCTTGCCGACCTTACCCTGCTGCACCATATCATAAACAGCGCGATGGTTGTGGTCAAAGCGGCGGCAGAAACCGATTTGGAGCTTCACGCCAGCATCTTTTGCTGCATTGATTGCTTCATGCACCTTGTTCAAATCGTAGTCGATCGGCTTTTCGCAGAAGATATGCTTCTTTGCCTTTGCAGCTTCGATGATGAACTTGGAATGGGTGTCAGTAGAAGAGCAGATCAGAACGGCTTCGATTTCCGGGTCATTCAAAATATCTGCGGGATCTGTGCTGACATTCGGGATGTGGCACTGTGCTGCAAATTCGCGTGTTGCATCATTTGCAAACGGATCTGCAATCGTCTTGATTTCCATCTCCGGTACGAACATGGAAATGTTCTTTGCGTGCACCTTGCCAATACGGCCTGCACCAATAATGCCTACTTTCATGGTAACTCTCTCCTTTTCTACATGAAGGATTCATATTGTTTTGGGATTCTCTCCCTGTTGTTGTTATTATTGTACACCAAGAATCGCTTCAATGGAACGTTTTATTTTTTAGATTTTGTGTGTAAAATTTGTAGCTTTCCTATCATCTCTCCAAAATAATCAACAAAAAAACCCACTTTGTGTCACGATTTGAGATTTCCTTGTTGGACGCCATCCTCAAAGTCCCTTCCCTTTTGAAATGTGTCAATTTTTTGGATATTTCTGTTGCCTGCTTGCACATGTGTTTCAGAAATTCCCGCCGCGCGGCCTCCTGTTTTCCGAAAAAAATCCCCCTGCCGGAGCATACGGCTGGGGGATCATCCGGCTTACAGCTACATTGGCTCCCATACCGGCAACTGTAAATGGGTTGATACGAACATCAGAAAAAGATCAAAACATAGGAATCCCAATGTCATCACAAAGGATCATACATCTTAGGATGCAACATTACATGTAATCTGCTACGTTATCAGCAGTTACTGGTTCAAACGGTACCCAACAGATGGAATCGCTGTACGATTCACCGGAATCATCCAGCGCATATTGTTCCATACCGGTGTTGATCGGTTCGCCGTTCAGCATGTTCATGCAAGCAAGGATTGCGCCGCGTCCCTGTCCAACCGGATCCTGGAATACCGTCATAGCCAGCGAGCCGTCTACCAGAGCCTGCGCACCATCTGCGGTACAGTCAATACCGACGATCGGAAAATCAATTTCTACGCCAGCTTCCTTGCAGGCTTCTACAGCACCCAGTGCCATCGCATCGTTGTTCGCAATGATGCAATCAAATTCGGTTGTAGTCAACAGCGGCTGAATCATCTCCTGTGCCGTCGGGCGATCAAAATCAGCTGCCAGCGGTGCGCTCGCCTCGCTTGCGTTGATGCCGTTGTCCTTCATCGCCTGCAATGCGCCTTCCGAACGCTGGGTGGTCGCCACCTGTCCCAATGTTCCTTGGAGCATCAGATATTTCACATCGGTCTGGCCTTTATCTTTAAAATACTGTGCCAGGTATTCGCCCTGGAAATAGCCGGAAGTAAATTCATCCGAACCGACATAGCAAGCATTTTCTGCATCCAGTACATGCAGATCAGCTGGCTGTCGGTTCACAAACGCAACCTTCATGTCTCCTGCGGAATCCATAATGGACTGTGCAGCTTCCGTATCAACGAGCAGTACGGCAACTGCTTCCTGGCCTGCATTGGCACAGGTTTCTACATACTGCATCTGCTTTGCGGTATCGAGCTGTGCGTCCTGGGTTACGATCTTATAACCCATCTTTTCGCCTTCCGCCGTCATTGCCTGCTCTACCTTGGACATGAACTCGTCGCGGTTTGCGATAACAAAAGTCATTTCCTTCATATCGGAACCGTTAGACGCCGCTGAACCGTTGCCACCGCTGTTGCTGCTTCCGCATCCTGCCAGCATACCTGCCGCCATAACGCCAGCCATGACCATTGTCATTGTTCTTTTCTGTTTCATTTTATATCCTCTCTTTCTCTGTTTTTCATCTACTACCTTACCTGTTATTGATGTTATTCTAATCAGAAATACAGCACAAGAATATACTGTTTCCTTTTGATTTGTGTCAGGTATTTTGTGATTTCATTTCCGCACACAGAAAATTTTGCACAATAATCCTCTGTTTTGTGTCATATCTTTTATAGATATCTACCTGTGTGCCGTGCACGCAGATGGAATCTTTTTGGAATGTGTCGGATTTTTATATGCTCTGCCGGCTACATGATATGACGGGGAAGCCCTGACGAGCCTCTTTCAGCATGATGTGCAAAAAAATAAGCAGTGTCCAATACACTAACTGGACACCACTTATTTTATGATTCCTTGTCTAAATTTTTGTTAAAACGCGTTTCTTTTCTCAATGATTCTTTTATTTCTAGCTTTCAAATTCCTTTCTAAGACGCTCTACAATATCAACTATTGTTTGCTGCTGGCTCTCATTTAAACCATCCAGATAAATATTCGTACGATTATCTAAGCCCATTATATAATCAAGTGAAGTGTTGTAAAGAACTGCCATTTGCAACAATACATCAACACTAGGTGTTTTTACATTTCTTTCGTATGCACTAATGGTCGCGCTAGCAATGCCTAAACAATCTCCAGCTTGTTTTTGGGATAGGTTTTTCTTTTTTCGCAGTTGCTTTAACCGTAAACCAAAGTCGTATATCAAGATCCTATCCCTCCTTATCATGTGAATAAAAATATTATACAAGAAGTATATAAACTTTAAGTCTGAAAAATATTATAATTATTCACCCTTTTAGTTGACATAAATGAAGGAAATGCGCTATTATTAAAATATATCCAAAGAAACAGCCCATGCATCTTGCATGAGCTGTTCGAAACGATGTTAATCTTCGGGATATGAATTAAAATGCTCCATAATACCAACGAGAT
>JAUNIY010000234.1 GCA_030523305.1 Eubacteriales bacterium | reverse complement strand
CCGTAAATCTTTCTGCTATATACATGGCAGCATTGGAACGTGTTGTCCAAAAGCAAAGGCTGGCTCCGATCAAGTTGATCGCCACCTGTATCAAAGCTCCTGACAGCACACAGACAACAAAATATGCCCATTGCCCTATATGCCAGTGTATTCCGGTTTTTGTGGCAACAAGGATGAATCCCAATACCCCAACCAGAAAATCTCCTACACCTGTATAGCTGATATCTTTACCAATAAATTGTAGAAAAGGACTGACCGGTCGGACCAAATACGAGTCAAATGTACCGCTCACTATCATTTCCTCCAAGTCTGACAGATGCCAGAAAAACACGCCGTATATCCCACGACTCAGCATCCAGAAGCTATAAAGAAACAATAAATCCCATATGTTCCAGTTATCCAGCGTATTGAAATTATATACCAGGATACCTATAAGAGAGAGGTTTACAGCATTTAGAACCAAAACGCTGATAACCCCTACAAAAAAATCAGCCTTATATTGTATTTTACCCAGAATGGCCACACGTAAAAACTGACCATACAATCGAATGTTCCGCATCTTCTCAACCTCCCTGTATCATCACTCTGGTAAAGACCCGTTTCATCAACAAACGGGATATCAGCCAGAGCACAAGTATCCATATGAATTGCACACCTAACACCCTCATCATATCCATCCCCTCATAATTTCCAATATAGATGGACATGGGAATGGCATAAACGCAACGAAATGGCAGGAAATCACTGATAACGCCGAGTACACTGGGAAAAATCCACAATGGCACCATCTGCCCGGAAAAGAAACGGAGCAACGCATTATATCCCCAGTTGATGTTACGGATATTCATTGTGACCATACTCAGAAGCCCAAGGATGAAGTTCAGAAAAAAGCTCACGATAACGGAACAAATCAGGCTGCAAAGGAAACCTAAAAGTGCAGACAACTCCGGCAGTTCTAATGAAAACAGGAAGAACGCTGCAACCAATGAGGGTAACACCAAAAACAGGAACCGTACTGCAATACCGCCAATATTCTTCGCAAACATATAGAATTCAAAGTCGATGGGTTTCATGATATCCATTTCAATGGTTCCTTTACGAACTTGCTCCATGATATACCCTTGTGGACCATTTCGGGGGTGCAGAATTGCTTCCAGCGCAACACCCAATACCGCATAGGAAATCATCTGTGGAAGCGGTACTCCGGTAACGCTGGGATTTGCGGCATACAATGCGCGCCACACATAACCCACGCTGTACATCATAAGAAAGGTGTAGATAAAGTTGAGCCAGAAAGACACGCGGTATATACTCATATTATAAAATTCGTTGCGGAGAAACGCCGCGCCCGTCCGCATACTGATACCGTTACCTGCTCTCATAGAGTTTCCTCACAATCTCCTCAATGTCGGGCTCAATGATTTCAATATCGCGAATAGGATACTTATCACCGATCGAGCGTAGCAGTCCCATTGGAGTAGCTTCTGACCGATGAAACGAGAACCACTTGCGGTTTCCTTCGCTTCTGGTCAGCTTTGCGCTATCTACCTGAAAGTCCGCAACAGGCTCCTCAAACTCTATCATCAACGAACGGATAGCGCCAAATTTTTGTATCATGTTCTCTAAATTGCCGTCATACATCAGATGCCCGGAATCAATTACTACCACGCGGGAGCAAAGTTTTTCTATGTCACCCATGTCATGGGTGGTAAGCAAAACTGTAGTACCTTTCTCACGATTGATTTCAGAAATGAAATCATGAAGGTATTTCTTGGAAACAACATCAACGCCGATCGTAGGCTCGTCCAAAAAAAGTATTTTGGGATCATGCAACAGCGCCGCACAGATATCCGACTTTACCCGCTGACCCAGACTCATCTGCCGCACGGGTTTATTGATAACCTCCTCAAGCCCCAGCATGGGGACATAGCGGTTCAGATTTTTCTGGTATGTAGCATTGTCGATTTTGTAGATTTCCTTCAGCAAGCGATAACTTTCAATCAGAGGGACATCCCACCAAAGCTGCGTTTTTTGACCGAACACAACACCGATTTGCCTGGCATTCTCCATGCGCTGTTCAAAGGGTTTAATACCGCCAACTGTGATACTCCCGGAAGTAGGCTGCAAAATGCCGGAAAGCATTTTAATCGTGGTTGACTTACCCGCGCAATTTTTTCCGATAAAACCCACAATTTCCCCATTACCAACGGAGA
>JAUNIY010000233.1 GCA_030523305.1 Eubacteriales bacterium | reverse complement strand
ATATAAGACAAGAGGAATATCTCCAATCTGTATCATCTTTCGTGCTCGGTATTGAAGTTGCGCTCCTTGGATGATATCTGCAATCTGATTTGCAGCATCGTACCACGGGTTTTCAGCAAGCAGTCTAGCGTCCAGTAACTTTTGTTGTCCATCCTGTGTGATAACATGCTTGACGGCATTCTTTTCTCCATGAATGATTTGCGTAACCAGATTTTCAAAATCAATGCCTTTCTGCATAGCTTTGGTAGTTTCCGTAGGTTCGCGGCGCAAGGTTTTCATAAATTCATCATAGTGATCACGTTCTGTAGTCGCATCTTCATAGGGGCTGTCCCTCATGGCATAAAGCCATGAGGACAACAGTGAATGTGTTATTAAATAGCGTTTCATGATTTTTCTACCTTTGCTACATATGCAGCCCGCGCCTTATCATACATAAGTCCCAGCTCGTTCGTTTTTGCATTGAGCATAACGCCCAGTTCTTTGCAGGATGTCAACGCATGGTTTAAAGCCTTAAATGGGGCCATTGCAGCATTTGCCGATTCTACATCTATAATTCCATCGATGATTGCGCGTCCCTGTTCCATTACTGCCTCATACGCTTCTTGCTCTGCTGCTGCCTGCGCCGCTTCCTCTGCCGCTTTGGCATTGTATTGATGAAACAGCTTGGTTAAGAAATCGTTCGGGGTTTCTGGCTTCAATTCTGGAATCTTTTTGATTCCGTGAATTCCTCTCGTGCCCTTTGCAAAATAACGTTCACAGTTTGAAAACCCGATCGTGCGATCATTACCGTAAATTTCCACGAAACCGCCCAAATCCATAGGCTCCCACACGTTGTTCTTCGTCTGTCCCTCAACCTTGAGTCGTAGCCGAGTATTTTCTCCATCCTTTTCCTCAATGGCGTGGAATACGATAACGATGTGCTTTTTCAGCTCGTAGAAACAGTAATCCATCAGCCGGACGAACTCTTTTCCTACAAAACCATACCCTTTCAGCGAAAGACTGCCGTCCCGCTGACCGTACTTTGGGTTCTGCTTGATCGCCCACAGGGACATGAGAGAAATCAATTTGCCGCCTGTGTCAAAAACCAGCGTGTCAAAGTCCATCAAGTTTTCCGGTGTTAAGTCTTCCAGAATTTCATCATAGCTACGCGGCTGAATATATGCCTTGCGATATCTTGGCTCAATGCGGTCAATGCCAAAATCGACATCAATATGTAACGGATTCGGTGCTGACAATGCCAGTGTGCTTTTGCCAATGCCGGGATATCCGGCAATCAACATGCGAATCTTTTTCTCGCTTTCCCGAATGTCATTTGGATTTCTAATCATTTAAAATGCCTCCGTTTCTATTTCATCTGCCCAAACTTTTCCAATGCAGTCCTCACAGCCTACAATGTCTTCGTTGCAGATATTTTTGTAAAATTCCTCTGCCTCCGCCCCGCATATGGGGCACTTCGGATATGTCGGCTCTTTTCCGTCCGGATATCCTGTCATTTCCATGTTGTGGATAATCGGGTGATCTCCCAATTTATTCGCCGCCTTTCTGTAAATACTGTCTGACCATATCGGCAAGCCATGCCTGCATTGTCTTGTAACCGTCGGCTTTTAATCGCTGTTGCAACGCCGCATAATCAGCGTCAGGCAATCGCGCGCTGATTCGGCAAGAAAGTCTATGCCCGCTACTTGTCCGCTTGTTCTGCGGCTTCTCAGGCGTTTGTTCCTGGCCGAACCGTTTCAGCAGAATCTTCATTGCCTCAGGAACTAGCTGTACACCGTACTTCTGACTATTTGTACACTTCGACAATAACGATTTATCAAAGCCGGGATACTGCTTCTTGACCAACAGAATCATTTCTGCATTATCCTGCGGGGTACATCCCTCTCGCAGTTCTTTTAAATTTTTATTTGACATTTCTCACCTTGTCTGTTATCCTGAGATAAATAATTCCGTTGACGGACATAGAAATGCCCCGTTGCGAACTATTTATCATGACCTTTTACTAGTGCTTTGGTCGGTGCTGTGGTAAAAGGTCTTTTTCTTTTGCTTCTTTATGTATTCCTCGCGGTTACGACGGTCAATCTCTGCGTAATGCTTGACCGCCAACGCACGCGGAATACCTTGTGTTACCGCTTGTTCAATCTCAATGTGATGATTCGGTGCACGCCAGCCCCAATACTCTGCGTTCCGGGCATTGTATTCTCGTGCACCGCGTATTGCCTCTGCTC
>JAUNIY010000232.1:1330-2237 GCA_030523305.1 Eubacteriales bacterium | reverse complement strand
CAGCTCCAACTACGACTATATGAAGGTGGATGGCGTGCAATACGATGCGGTCAATACGGAAGGCAACTCTACCTTTGAAATCCCAGTTACAGCCTTTGACTATAAGCTCCCGGTTTCCGCCGACACCACTGCGATGAGTACGCCACATGAAATCGACTATACCCTGTATTTCGATTCCGCGACAATTGCAGCAAAGTGAAACGTTTGAAACAGTTTGTGCCGCTTCTGCTGCTGTGCCTCTGTCTGACCGGCTGCGGCGCTTCTGAAAAATCCAGTCATTCGAATCGCTGGTCGCAGATGCAGCCCACTGGCCAAATGACATTACAATATGCAGATCAATTCCAAGTGGATTACTACGAAGGCGGCTATGCGCTGATTACGATAAATGATACAGATCAGTTCCTACTTGTTCCTGACGGCAAAACGGCGCCCGACGGCCTGGATACCGGCATTACGGTCTTACAGCAACCGATAGACAACATCTATCTTGCTGCTTCCTCGGCAATGGACTTATTCTGCGGCCTGGACGCGCTGGACCATGTGCGTATGACGAGCACCAAACAAACGGATTGGAGCCTTCCGGAGGTACAACAGGCGATGGAAGACGGTGAAATCCTCTATGCCGGTAAATATAACACGCCGGATTATGAACAGGTTTTATCCGAGCATTGCGGGATTGCGATTGAATCCACCATGATTTATCACAATCCGGAGACAAAAGAACAGTTGGAAAATCTGGGTATCCCGGTTCTTGTGGAACGCTCCAGCTACGAATCGCATCCGCTGGGACGCATGGAATGGATCAAGCTGTATGGCTTGCTGCTTGGTAAAACAGAGGAAGCGGAGCGGTATTTTGACCAAAAAATCAGCCAGTTGGATACGGTGCTGTCCGAGGAACACACCGACA
>JAUNIY010000232.1:0-1320 GCA_030523305.1 Eubacteriales bacterium | reverse complement strand
TTTCTACATCAGCTCAACCGGCTCTGTCAATGTGCACAAGCCGGGAGATTATATCTCCAAAATGATCGAATTGGCCGGTGCGCGCTATGTCCCGACGGCGGACGATTTGCACGTGGAAGAAAACGCCCTTTCCACGATGAATATGCAGATGGAAGCCTTTTACGCCGCCGCCAAAGATGCGGATTATATCATTTATAACAGCGCCATTGACGGTGAGTTGGATACGATAAACCAGCTTCTGGCAAAAAGCTCTCTGCTCGCCGATTTCAAAGCCGTAAAAGAAGGCAACGTTTGGTGCACAGAAAAAAATATGTTCCAACAAACCACCGGTGCCGCAGATATGATTGCCGATCTACACGCGATTGTTACGGGCGAAGCAAATTTTCAGGATCAGCTGACATTTCTGCACCGGCTGCAATAACGGGGGGAATGGTATGAAACACACACGTATGACAAGGTGGATCTCCAGCTATGTTATACTTGCCCTACTGCTCTGCCTGTTGTTCGTGGTAAACCTGCATGCAGGCAGCGTGCCGCTATCCGTCCGCCAGGTGCTACAGATCCTCGCCGGACAACCATCGGAACACACCGCAATCATCTGGGAGATTCGTTTCCCCCGTCTACTTGCCGCGGCTATGTTGGGCGGTGCGCTTTCTGTATCCGGTTTTCTGCTGCAAACCTTCTTTGCCAATCCCATCGCGGGTCCGTTTGTCCTCGGCATTTCTTCCGGGGCAAAGCTTGTCGTCGCGCTTGTCATGATTTTCTTTCTGGGACGCGGTATCACCTTGAATTCATCTGCCATGATTCTGTCCGCCTTCGTCGGCGCCATGATTTCGATGGGATTTATCCTGCTCATTTCCAGCCGGGTCAAAAAAATGTCGCTGCTCGTCATCAGCGGTGTCATGATCGGATATATTTGCTCCGCCATCACCGACTTCGTCGTCACATTTGCGGACGATTCCAACATCATCAATCTACATAACTGGTCTATGGGGAGCTTTTCCGGCATGAGCTGGAGCAATGTACAGACGATTGCCGTTGTTGTATCGGTGTCGCTGCTGCTCACATTCCTGCTCTCCAAACCAATGGGCGCGTATCAGCTGGGAGAAACCTACGCGCAAACCCTCGGCGTGAACATCCGTCGGTTCCGCATACAGCTCATTTTACTTTCCAGCCTGTTGTCCGCCAGCGTCACAGCCTTTGCCGGGCCAATTTCCTTTGTCGGCATTGCCGTGCCTCATCTGGTAAAAAGCCTGTTTCACACAGCTAAGCCGCTCGTCATCCTTCCGGCCTGTTTTCTGGGTGGCGCAGTATTCTGCC